>NZ_JBFTMX010000004.1:0-178959 GCF_056397205.1 Massilia sp. 05N420 | reverse complement strand
ACAGGATGGCCGCCAGGAAGGCCGACCAGAATCCGGCGACATGGAAGCCGTCGACCAGATGCGCCACCAGCCAGAACAGCAGCGCGTTGATCACCAGGATGAACAGTCCGAGCGACACCAGGGTCACCGGCAGGGTCAGGACGACCAGCACGGGACGGATGATGGTGTTGACCAGGCCGAGGATCAGCGCGGCCACGAGGGCGGTGCCGATGTTGGTGACGGTCACGGAATGCATCAGGTAAGGCAGCGCCATCAGGGCTGCGGCGTTGATCAACCAGGTCAGGAGCAGGCGCATGTCGGTGTCTTTCGTGAAGGCGTAGGAATCCGGGGCGCCACCCGCTTTGGGCGGCGCCATGTCACCGAAGAGATTACCAGTTATTAATTAATAACGGTAATGGTCGGGCTTGTACGGACCTTCCTTGGACACTGAAATGTACGCAGCCTGCTCCTCGGTCAGCGTGGTCAGCTGGGCGTTCAGCTTCTTGAGCTGCAGGCGCGCGACCTTCTCGTCCAGGTGCTTCGGCAGCGTGTACACGCCGACCGGGTACTTGTCGGTGTTGGCGAACAGCTCGATCTGGGCGATGGTCTGGTTCGCGAACGACGAGCTCATCACATAGGACGGGTGACCGGTGCCGCAGCCCAGATTCACCAGGCGGCCTTCGGCCAGCAGGATGATACGCTTGCCGTCCGGGAAAATAATATGATCGACCTGCGGTTTGATGTTCTCCCACTGATATTTCTTCAGTGCGGCGACTTCGATTTCGTTGTCGAAGTGGCCGATGTTGCAGACGATCGCCTGATCCTTCATCTTGAGCATGTGCTGCTCGGTGATGACATGGTAGTTGCCGGTGCAGGTGACGAAGATGTCGCCGTGTTCGGCGGCGTAGTCCATGGTCACGACGCGGTAGCCTTCCATCGCGGCCTGCAGGGCGCAGATCGGGTCGATCTCGGTGACCCAGACCTGGGCCGACAGCGCGCGCATGGCCTGGGCCGAACCTTTACCCACGTCGCCGTAGCCGGCGATCACGGCGATCTTGCCGGCGATCATGACGTCGGTCGCGCGCTTGATGCCGTCCACCAGCGATTCGCGGCAGCCGTACAGGTTGTCGAACTTCGACTTGGTGACGGAGTCGTTAACGTTGATTGCCGGGAAGGCCAGCTTGCCTTCCTGGTGCATCTGGTACAGGCGGTGCACGCCGGTGGTGGTCTCTTCGGTCACGCCCTTGATTTCCGGCAGGCGCTTCGAGTACCACTGCGGATCGACGGCCAGACGGCCCTTGATCGCGTTGAACAGGCAGATCTCTTCTTCCGAACCCGGCTTGTCCAGCACCGAGATGTCCTTCTCCGCGCGCACGCCCAGATGCAGCAGCAGGGTGGCGTCGCCGCCGTCGTCCAGGATCATGTTGGCGTGGGTTGCAGCCGATCCTTCGCCCGGCCACTCGAAGATCCGGTGGGTATATTCCCAGTACTCGTCCAGGGTTTCGCCCTTGATCGCGAACACCGGGGTGCCGACCGAAGCGATGGCGGCGGCGGCGTGGTCCTGGGTCGAGTAGATATTGCACGAGGCCCAGCGCACTTGCGCGCCGAGGGCTTCCAGCGTGCGGATCAGCACGGCGGTCTGGATGGTCATGTGCAGCGAACCGGCGATGCGCGCGCCCTTCAGCGGCTGGCTGGCGGCGTATTCCTCGCGAATGGCCATCAGGCCCGGCATTTCGGTTTCGGCAATGCGGATTTCCTTCTCGCCCCACGAGGCAAGACCGATGTCGGCAACGAGGTAATCCTGGGAAGTGTCTTTGAGTACGGCGCTCATCACGCCCTCCTTTCAAGTTAAGAAAAAAGTAACGTGAGCGCGGTGTTGATATCCGAGCCTGGCGAAAGTCGAAACTTTCGTCGCAACGCTCCTCGGAATTGCTTAGTTTAGCACGGGCGGATGTCGCTGGTGTGCTGAAGAACCTGGATTCCCGCCATGGCGGCCGGCCAGGTCGGGAATGACGTTGGCTGAGCCGTCATTCCCGCCAAGCTGTTTTTGCTACGCTGTCAGGCCAAACCAGCCGCAGCACGCAGTGCCGCCGCCTTGTCGGTGCGCTCCCAGGTGAACTCCGGCTCTTCGCGGCCGAAGTGGCCGTAGGCGGCCGATTTCTGGTAGATCGGGCGCAGCAGGTCCAGCATCTGTACGATGCCTTTTGGGCGCAGGTCGAAGTGTTCCATCACCAGTTCGGCGATCTTCTCGTCGGCGATCACGCCGGTGCCTTCGGTGTAGACGGTGATGTTGATCGGCTTGGCCACGCCGATCGCGTAGCTGACCTGCACCTGGCACTGGCGCGCCAGGCCGGCGGCGACCACGTTCTTGGCCACGTAGCGGGCGGCGTAGGCGGCCGAGCGGTCGACCTTGGACGGGTCCTTGCCGGAGAAGGCGCCGCCGCCGTGCGGGGCTGCGCCGCCGTAGGTGTCGACGATGATCTTGCGGCCGGTCAGGCCGCAGTCGCCCTGCGGGCCGCCGATGACGAAGCGGCCGGTCGGGTTGACCAGGTAGCGGGTGTCCTGCAGCCATTCTTTCGGCAGCACCGGCTTGATGATCTCTTCGATCACGGCTTCTTCGATCTGGCTGTGGCTGATTTCCGGCGCGTGCTGGGTCGACAGCACCACGGTGTTGACCGCGACCGGACGGCCGTTCACGTAGCGCAGCGTGACCTGGGACTTGGCGTCCGGACGCAGCCACGGCAGGCGGCCGTCCTTGCGCAGCTGCGACTGGCGCTCGACCAGGCGGTGTGCGTAATAGATCGCGGCCGGCATCAGTTCCGGGGTTTCGTCGCAGGCGTAGCCGAACATCAGGCCCTGGTCGCCGGCGCCCTGGTCGAGGTCGATACCGGCGCCTTCGTCGACGCCCTGGGCGATGTCCGGCGACTGCTTGTCATAGGCGACCAGCACGGCGCAGCCCTTGTAGTCGATGCCGAAATCGGTGTTGTCGTAACCGATGCGCTTGATGGTGTTGCGCGCAACTTGAATATAATCGACGTTTGCGTGCGTCGTGATCTCTCCTGCCAGCACCACCAGGCCCGTGTTGCACAGGGTTTCGGCGGCCACGCGTGCGCGCGGATCCTGCTCGAGGATGGCGTCGAGGATGGCGTCGGAAATCTGGTCGGCAACTTTGTCCGGATGGCCTTCCGAGACGGACTCGGAAGTGAAGAGGTAGTCGTTGGAAGACATTGAGGCTCCTGATACTGTTGAGATAAATGCCGCAGTATCAAGGCCCTGCGACGCTTTAGCGATATTTATATTCCGCTTCGCAAGTTGTCATTAACTCCGCGGATCCTGCTCAAAGTGGTATTTTACGCTCCTTAAAAAATTTTGGTGAATCAAGCCGCATCACCTCTACCCTGAATCAATAAATGCTCGTTTTCCTGTTCCGCTTCCTGTCGGTGTTTCCCCTCCCCGTGCTGCACGCGCTGGGCGCGGCGCTCGGCTGGCTCGTTTACCTCATTTCTCCCTCTTACCGGCGGCGTTTGCGCAGCAATCTCGAGCTGGCCGGCTATGGCGCCCATCTGCGCAGCGCCATCGCCGAGTCCGGTAAAGCCATCGTCGAACTGCCGTTTGTGTGGTGCGCGCAACAGGAGCGCGTCACCCGCCACGTCACGATGGAGAACTGGGAACTGGTCCAGCGCCAGCTCGACTCCGGGCGCGGGATTGTGTTCCTGACGCCACACCTCGGCTGTTTCGAGCTGACCGCCCAGCAAGTGTCGCTGCGCCAGGAGTTGACGGTCATGTATCGCCCGCCGCGCAAGAGCGCGCTGAAACCCCTGGTCGAAGGCGCGCGCGCGCGCCAGAACATGCACCTGGCCCCGGCCAACCTGTCGGGCGTGCGCATGCTGGTCAAGGCGCTGCGCGGCGGCCAGCCGGTCGGCGTGCTGCCGGACCAGGTGCCGCAGGAAGGCGAAGGCGTGTGGGCACCCTTCTTTGGCCGTCCGGCCTACACCATGACGCTGCCGGCCAAGCTGGCCCAGTTGGGCAAGGCCGACATCCTGCTGACCTATGCCGAGCGCCTGCCGGGCGGACGCGGCTACGTGATCCGCTTCGTGCCCTTCGAGGGCGAGCTGTCCGGCACCGCGACCGAGCAGGCCGCCAGCATCAACCGCGCGATGGAAGCGCTGATCGCGCGTTGCCCGTCCCAGTATTTCTGGAGTTATAACCGCTACAAGCGTCCCCAGGGCGTGGCGGCCCCGGAAGCCGAGGCGGTCGCATGAGGGTCCTGATTGCTTTTCTGTGGCTGCTGCATTTCCTGCCGCTGCCGATCCTGGGCCGCATCGGCAACGCCGTCGGCTGGCTGATGTACTACGCGATCCCGAAACGCCGCAAGATCGCCCTGACCAATCTGCGCCTGTGCATGCCCGAACTGAGCGAAGCGGAACGGATCGCCATCGCCAGGCGCCACTTCCAGGGCTATTCGCGCAGCATCCTGGAGCGCTCGCTGCTCTGGTGGGCGCCGATCCCGCGCCTGCGCCGCCTGATCCACATCGAGCCGTCGGTGCCCCAGGCCGAAATGGAAAGCGGTCCGACCATCCTGCTGTGCCCGCACTTCGTCTGCCTCGACGTGGCCGGCGTCGCGGCGCGCGTGATCCCGGTGTCGACGATCTATTCGCCGCAGAAGAACGAGGCCTTCGACCGCCTGCTGCGCTACGGCCGCGAGCGCTTCGGCCCGGTGCGCCTGTTCACCCGCGAGGAGGGCATCAAACCGATCCTGCGCGCGCTGCGCGACGGCCTGCCCTATTTCATGCTGCCGGACATGGATTTCGGCGAAAAGGATGCCACCTTCGTGCCCTTCTTCGGCATCCCGGCGGCAACGCTCACCGCCCTGCCGCGGCTGGCGGCGGCCACCAAAGCGAAAGTGATCCCGGTGATCGCCACCTTCCTGCCCGACTACAAGGGCTATCGTGTCGTCTTCTATCCGTCCTGGGAAAACTACCCGGGCGAGGACATGATCGACGCCACCCGCCGCATGAACGAATTCATCGAGGAACGGGTGCGCGAAAGCCCGGCCGAGTATTTCTGGACCCATAAACGCTTCAAGACCCGGCCGAACGGCGAGCCGTCGCTCTACGAATAAACAGGAACCATCATGAAACTGAAATTCACCAAGATGCACGGCGCCGGCAACGATTTCATCGTCATCGACGCCGTCAACCAGCAGGTCGATCTGAGCCCCGCGCAGTGGGCCCGCCTGGCCGACCGCCGCTTCGGCATCGGCGCCGACCAGATCCTGATCGTCGAACGTCCGCTCGATCCAGGCTGCGATTTCCGCTACCGCATCTTCAACAACGACGGCGGCGAGGTCGAACAGTGCGGCAACGGCTCGCGCGCCTTCGTGCGCTTCGTCAGCGACAAGGGCCTGACCGACAAGCGCAGCATCCGTGTGCAGACCATGGCCGGCATCATCACGCCGCGCCTGGAAGAAGACGGCAGCGTGACGGTCGACATGGGCGCGCCCGTGCTGGAGCCGGCGCAGGTGCCCTTCGACGCCAGCGGCCTGGACGGCGTGGCCCAGGGCCGCGACACCCTGTGGCCGCTGACGGTCCGCGCGCGCGGTGCCGAGCAGACCGTGCTGGTATCGGTCGTCTCGATGGGCAATCCGCACGCGGTGCAGGTGGTCGACGACGTCGACAATGCGCCGGTCGCGGAGACCGGTCCGCAGATCGAACACCACCCGCGCTTCCCGAAGCGGGTCAACGCCGGCTACCTGCAGGTGCTGGACCGCGGCCACGTGAAGCTGCGCGTGTTCGAGCGCGGCGCCGGCGAAACCCTGGCCTGCGGCACCGGCGCCTGCGCGGCGGTCGTGGCCGGCATCCGGCGCGGCCTGCTGGACTCGCCAGTCCAGGTCGAGGCGCGCGGCGGCCGCCTGAGCATCGCCTGGGCCGGCGAAGGCCAGCCGGTCTACCTGAGCGGCCCCGCCGAGACCGTGTTCGAGGGCGAGATCACGCTTTGATCACCGGCGTCTGACGCGTCGTCAAGCTGCCAGGTCGAGGTCCAAAGAGCTCTCTGGCAGCAGGGTCCGCAGACGGTAAAGACGCTGGCGATAATTCCCTTCCGGCCCGCCCGGGCCGCAGTCGACATTCTCGAACAGGCGCCCGATGCGGTCGAGCAACTGGCGCTCCTGGGCGCTTTCCACCGTCACCAGACGGCGCCGGCTGCGGCCGTAGCTGGCGCGGATGTCGATCACCAGGCAATGGCCGCGATCCGCATTCCGGACCTCGAGCAGCAGCGCCTCGGCGCGGCTCAGGCCGAAGGCCAGCGCCAGTTCGAGGCGCGCCGCCAGCAGCGGAAAGTCCGACAGGTCGCGTCCCGCCAGCATCGCATCGAGGTCCTGCCAGGCGCCCGGGCCGCGCGGCGCGATCTTGTGCAGCATGGCGGCCGCCCTGGCGCAGCCCTGCACGGCCGCCTTCTGCAGCCAGAACACGGCGCGCACATCGTTACCCTCGTTCTCGCGGCGCGCGCGCCAGGCGGCGTTGCCGCATTCCAGCTGGGCGTCGCGGTAACCCATCTCGGCGGCCCGCTCGAGGTATTTCTGGGCCTCGACTACATTCCGCTGGGAAAACTCCGGCTTCACATAGATGCGCGACAGCGCATACCAGGCTTCGGCCAGGCCCTGCTCGCCGGCCTGCAGCAGCCAGCGCACCGCCTTCTTGAAGTTGGCCGCGCCGCTGCTGCCCGCGCCGCTTCCCGCAACGCGGCGGCCGTCGATGCGCATGCGCGCGGACCACAGGCCCAGCGCGAACTGGGCGTAGCGGTCCTGCTCGGCGGCGGCCAGTTCCCAGAAGGCATGCAGTTCGTCGGGCTCGACGTCGTGGACCGCGGCGCCCTCGTCGACCAGGCGGGCGCAGCGCGACAGCAGGGTGACCTCGTCCGGTGCCAGGCGCGCGCAGGCCCGGTCCTGCGCCACCTCGGAATGGGCCAGAGACCGCGCAAGCGGCAGCGCACGCTCGAGATAGGCCTGGTGCCTGCCGGCCTCCCATTCCTGTTCCAGCAAGGCGAACTGGGCCTCGGTGACGCCATTGTCGGCGGCGCGCCGCAGCCAGCGCTGCCCGTTGCGGTCCGGCGCCGCGGTGCGCGGCATCGTGGCAGGGCTGCGCTCCGTGGCACCGGCGGCGGGTCCGGCTGCCGGCAAGCCGCCGGCCGGGATGCCGCGCTCCAGCCCGCCCGCGCGCGGCGCGGCCCCATGTTCGCGCGCCAGCAGCCACTGCGCCTCGGGGAAGCCGCCGCGGCCGGCGTCCTCGAGCGCACGCAGGGCCTTGGCGCGCTGCCCCGGCGCCACCCGCTCGCCGCCCAGCACCAGCTGTGCATAGACGAGCCCGGCTCGCGCCAGGCCGCCGTCGTAGGCGCGCTCGTACCAGGCGGTGACGGACTCGGAACTCTGCCGGGCAAGGTCGAGGGGTATATGGTTGCCGATCAGCTGCCATGCCTCGGCGCAACCTTGCCTTGCAGCACGATCCAACCAGTGCAGGGCGGTGGGCAGACTCTTCGGCAGACCGGTGCTGCCGAACAGGTAGAGCCGGCCGAGCGACAGCTGGGCTTCGGCCCGGCCGGCGCGCGCGCCACGGATGATTGCTAGCTCTTCACGGTTTGCCATCGCTTGTCTTACTACGTATCGGTAATGGAAACGCCGCCGCAGATGCGTACAGAAGCATGCAAATCACGGTGAATACGTGACGGATCAGTTCGCCACGCTGTGTGATCCGGTGTGCGGTTGACGGATGGGCCAGAGTCTATAGCCGGCTCAGGGGCGATTCGTTTGCGATTCCATGTGCATTTGAGGCTGCACAAATATCACTGCTTGTGCCTGGCCGGCATGATGACGTCCGGAAACTTAAAAAAGGCTTAAGATTTCCCCGCTGCACGAACCCAGGCGTTTCGAAAATACAACAGCACGATTGGATTTATTGGCTTTCGACCAAGTGGAGCCGTCATAATTGACCAATCCGACAATCTTGACGCATTGAGAAATTAAAGTTCACACATCCGAGTGTTCAGCAACAAGAATAAGTCTCAATGCTCTCTGGATTCCTGCGATTCACTTTATAAGGAAACAAATAGATGAAAAAATCACTCTTGGCAGTCGCTCTGCTGGGCGCATTCGCCGGTGTGGCGCAAGCTCAAACCGCTGTTCAGATCTACGGTAACATCGACGCCGGCCTGGTCAAGCGTACCGACCAGACCCTGGCCATCGGCAAGCGTGCCTCGAACACCCTGGGCTTCAAAGGTACCGAAGACCTGGGCAACGGCCTGAAGGCGCTGTTCCAGATCGAAATGCGTTACGAGCCGGACACCGGCACCACCGAGAACAACGGCCGTCCGCTGTTCCAGGGCCAGACCCGCGTCGGTCTGCAAGGTGATTTCGGTATGGTCCGCCTGGGCCGTGGCCTGACCCCGTTCCAGGAAGTCGTCGGTTCGTTCGAACCGTGGCACGGCCTGCCGTCGCCGGCCGGTTTCTACACCGACATCTCGGTCGCCGGCTTCAACTCGGCTCCGCTGGACACCAACACCAGCGGCGGTTCGCCGAACAACAACCGCATCTCGAACGCGATCTTCTATAACTCGCCGGTCGCCAATGGCTTCCAGGTGAACGCTTCGTGGGCAACCAAGGAATCGACCGGCGGCTCGCTGACCGGTATCGGCGCCGGCGCTGCTTCGTACGGCGTCAATGCCGAAGGCACCGTGAACCCGTTCTCGGTCGCTGCGACCTACAACAACGGTCCGGCAGCCGCGATGGTGGCTTACGAGCGTAACGCCGTCGAAAGCAAGGTGTGGTCGGTCGCCGGTTCGGTCGCCGCTACCCCGGAACTGAAGCTGATGGCTACCTACACCCACCAGGACCAGGAGCACACCAACACCCTGCGTCCGACGACCAAGGCATGGCTGGTCGGTGCGACCTACGCCGTCGGTCCGGGCAAGGTGCTGGCTGGTTACGGCCGCAAGCACATCGACAACACTGCTTCGACCAAGCAGTACTCGCTGGGCTACGAATACAACCTGTCGAAGCGTACCTACCTGTACGTGGACGCATCGCGTAAGAAAGACATCGTCAACGCCGCCACCGGCAACCTGGCTGGCACCCCGACTGTCAACCACTACGACGTGGGCGTGAACCACTCGTTCTAAGCCAAACCGGGAGCTTGCTCCCGTTTAGCTGAAGTCCGCAAGGGCGGGCCTGGGCAACCAGGTCCGCCCTTGTTGCATCCAGGCCTTGTGCGATTCGCGCAACGCTTACGCGGCTGAGCAGTATTGGCCGGCGCGAATTGATGGGCATCCGATGATGTCGATGCGGTCCGATTTGCCATGGAAGATGCGATGAAGAAGATCCTGCTGGGCGCGCTCGCCGGCGCCTGTGTTCCGACCCTCGTGCTGGCCCAGACCAGCGTTCAGTTCTACGGTATCGCCGATGCGGGCCTGATGTGGCAGCGCGGCTCCCACCCCAAGATCATCAGTGGTGGCGAAGACGGCTCGCGGCTCGGCTTCAAGGGCAGCGAAGACCTCGGCCGCGGCATGAAAGCCGTGTTCAACCTGGAGGCGCGCGTCGAACTCGACACCGGCAAGCAGCAGCCGGTCCTGATCAACGAGAACCAGGGCTATTACCTGACGCGCGGCATGGGCGCCCTGCCGCCCAACCTCCTGAGCGCCGTGCGCCGCGCGCTGCAGCCGCCCGGCGGCCCGGCTGTCAATCCGGAAAACGCCCTGTTCGACCGCACCGCCATGGTCGGCATGATCACGCCGCTGGGCGCGGTCCTGGTCGGGCGCATGTACACGCCGGGCTACGAAGTCTTCGCCGCCGCCGACACCTTCGAGGTCGGCACCGGCGGCACCTGGGGCAGCATCACCGGCGGCACCGCCGGCTTCCAGGCGCTGGGCGCCGACATCCGCTCCCAGCGTTCCCTGCAGTACCGGATCGCCCTGCCCTCCGGCATCGGCGCCTCGGTCATGATCGCGGGCCGGGGTTCCGGCTACTACGGCCTGTACAACAAGTTCTGGGGCGCGGCCATCACCTACAAGGCGAACGGCTGGGATGTCGGCATCGGCCACAACCACGGCTACGACCCGAACGGCGCGCCCAGCCTGCGCAGTTCGACGATCGGCGGCTCGTATGCCTGGAACGACTGGAAATTCTTCGCCGGCTGGCACGACCAGCGCAACCGTCATTCGACCCTGCTGCCCACCTATATCGCCGGCTGGGATGCCCAGATCGCGCCCCAGCTCGCGCCGCTCGGCCCGGCCACCGCCGCCGCCCTGCGCACCGTGTTCATCGACAACATCAGCTTCAACAGCCAGATCGATGCGGTGGGCTACCAGGTCGGGCTGCACTACCGCATCGGGCCGGGCCGCATCCTGGCCTCGGTCGCGCACCAGAACGACCGCACGGTGTCCGACAGCGATGCCACCCTGTTCGCTCTCGGCTACAACTACTTCCTGTCGAAGCGCACCGACATCTACGCGGTGGCCTCCTTCATCCGCAACCGGAACGAGGCCCAGTACAGTCCGGCCACGGCGGGGGCGCCGGGCGGCTTCACGCCCAAGCCGGGCGAGGACGGGCGCGCCTTCCAGCTGGGGATGCGCTACCGCTTCTGACGCCGGCACCACGGCGGCGGGCGGAACGGCGATGTTTATCTGCTTACGGCGTTTGCAGTCAGGTAAAATGAGCGGTCCACCTTTTTCGCAAGACCGTGCAATGACCGTAACGCTGGATCCCGCTGCCATCGCCCAATACCTGGTCGACCACCCGCAGTTTTTTGAAGAATACGCCGGCCTGCTGGGCGAGGTAAAACTGTCGAGCCCACTGACCGGCCGCGCCGTCTCGCTGCAGGAACGCCAGATGGAAGTGATGCGCGACAAGTACAAGGCGCTCGAACTGCGCATGTCGCAACTGGTGCGCCATGCCGAGGAAAACGCGGCGATCGCCAACCGTTTCCACGGCTGGACCCGCCAGCTGCTGGAAGCCGGCGCTCCCGACGAAGCGCCGGCCGCGATGCCGCGCGCCGTGGTCGACGGCCTGATCAAGCATTTCGTGGTGCCGCAGGCGACCCTGCGCCTGTGGAACCTGGGTCCGGGCCATGCCGACGAGTGGTATGCGAGCGACGTGTCCGACGACGTCCGCCTGTTCGCCAACGGCCTGCGTGCGCCGTATTGCGGCCCGAACCGCGATTTCGACGCCGTGCGCTGGCTCGAGGACAGCGCCTCCGTACGCTCGACCGTGCTGGTGCCGCTGCGCGCCGGCGGCTCGGCCTTCGGCCTGCTGGTGCTCGGTTCGCCGGATGCCGAACGCTTCGGCGCCAGCATGGCGACCGACTTTCTGGTCCACATCGGCGAGACGGCCAGCGCTGCCCTCTGCCCCCTGCGCGCTGCCTGAGATGGACAGCCCGGCCGCCGACGACTGGACCGGCCGCTACCTGGACGAGCTGCGCACCCAGCGCAAGCTCTCCAGCCATACCATCGCCGCCTATGCGCGCGACCTGGCCGAACTGTCCGCATTGGCCGGCCACAGCGACTGGACCAGGCTGAGCCATTTCGAGATCCGCCGCTTCGCCGCCAGACTGCATGCCGAGGGCCAGAGCCCGACCTCGATCGCGCGCAAGCTGTCCGGCTGGCGCGGCTTCTTCAACTGGCTGGCCCGCCACACGGCCTTGGCCGCCAATCCCGTCGAGGGCGTGCGTGCGCCGCGCCGCGCCAGGCGCCTGCCGAAAGCCCTGCCGGTCGACGACGCCGTGCGCCTGATGGAAGCGAACCGCCGCGGCCACCCCGAACCGGCCGAACTGTGCGACCGCGCGATGTTCGAGCTGCTGTACTCGAGCGGCCTGCGGGTCTCGGAACTGGTGGGACTGGACCTCGGCTTCGTCGCCGCCAGGGATGGCGCGCCGGCCTCGCTCGGCTGGCTGGAGCTGGAGGCGCGAGAAGTCGTGGTCACCGGCAAGGGCAGCAAGATGCGGCGGGTGCCGGTCGGCGGCCCGGCGCTGGAAGCGATCGCGGCCTGGCTGGCGGTGCGTCCGCCCAGCAGCGACGGCAGCCAGGCCCTGTTCCTGTCGGCGCGCGGCGCCCGCGTCACGCCGCGCGTGGTCCAGCACCGCCTGAAAGCCCATGCGCTGAAGGCCGGCCTGCCGGTCCACGTCCATCCCCACGTGCTGCGCCACTCTTTTGCCTCGCACCTGCTGCAATCCTCGGGCGACCTGCGCGCGGTCCAGGAACTGCTGGGCCACGCCAGCATCACCTCGACCCAGATCTATACCTCGCTCGATTTCCAGCACCTGGCGGCGGTCTACGACAAGGCGCATCCGCGCGCCAAAGCCAAGTAAGGACCGAAGCGGGCGCACGCACGGCCGTGCTCGGTGGTGACATTCGATAAATTCCGGCATAATCCCCCGATTCTCGGCGGCCGTCCGGCCCCACTTTGATCGGATAGCGAAATATGGAATTGATCCCCAGTACCATCCTGACCGGCTTCCTCGGCGCCGGCAAAACCACGCTGCTCAACCGCATCCTGCAGGAAAACCACGGCCTGCGGATCGCCGTGATCGAAAACGAATTCGGCCAGGAAAACATCGACAACGAAATCCTGGTGCAGGATTCGGGCGAGCAGATCGTCGAGATGAACAACGGCTGCATCTGCTGCACGGTGCGCGGGGACCTGATCGTCGCCCTCGGCAACCTGGCGCGCAAGCGCGATGCCGGCGAGCTGCAGTTCGACCGCGTGGTGATCGAGACCACCGGCCTGGCCAATCCCGGTCCGGTGGCCCAGACCTTCTTCGTCGACGAGGAAGTTGGCGCTCACTATCTGCTCGACGCCGTGGTGACCGTGGTCGACGCCCGCCACGGCATGGACCAGCTGGACCGCCACGAGGAGGCCCAGCGCCAGGTCGGCTTCGCGGACAAGATCCTGCTGTCGAAAACCGACCTGGTCGACGCCGCCGCCGTCGAGGAACTCAAGGCGCGCATCCGCCGCATCAATCCGCGTGCGCCGATCTCCACCTCCGACTTCGGCCGCGCGCCGATCCAGGAAGTGCTCGACCTGCGCGGCTTCAACCTGAACGACAAGCTGGAACTCGACCCGGCCTTCCTGACCGCCGACGAAGCCCACGATCACGGACATGAGCACGACCACGATCACGTCCACACCGAGGCCTGCGACCACAGCCACGATCACCACGACCATCACCACAGCCACCACAGCGACGACATCGCCGCCTTCGTGTTCAAGAGCGAGCGCGCCTTCGATCCGGAACGCCTCGACCAGTTCCTCGGCAGCATGGTGCAGGTGTTCGGCCCGAATATGCTGCGCT
Organism: Massilia sp. 05N420; assembly: GCF_056397205.1. Lineage (NCBI taxonomy): Bacteria > Pseudomonadati > Pseudomonadota > Betaproteobacteria > Burkholderiales > Oxalobacteraceae > Massilia > Massilia sp. 05N420. The sequence continues at coordinate 165,649 of NZ_JBFTMX010000004.1, read as the reverse complement.
ATAAAGGTGTGCTGTCGATGGCCGGCGCGGATCGCAAGGTCGTATTCCAGGGCGTGCATCAAATCATGGGCAGCGACCTGGGTGCAAAGTGGGGCGATCAGGAGCCGCGCGGGAGCAAAATGGTCTTTATTGGTAAAAATTTACCAAAAGACGTCTTTATCCGCGGATTAGAACAATGTTTGGTATAAACTACTCCGGTTCTGTATTGCGGGTCAGCCAAGCTGACTGTGCAGGCCGGTAGTCAAACGACTGAACAGTCCCGCCAGGCAGCGGGACAGGCGGGGCAGCAAGCCCTGCCGTCACGGCAGCGAATCAGCGCGCACACTGTCATAATAGTACCGCTGAGTAAGCTGATAAAATGGAAACTCTGTCGTATCAAAGGTAAGTGAAGTCATGACTAAAACAACGAAACCGAATACCGTGGCGCAGCCCGAAGACCGCCTCCTGACGGAAGAGGAAATTCGGGCCATGAGCGACGACGACTACATGAATCCGGCCCAGCTGGCGTTCTTCAAGAACCGCCTGCAGGAACTCGAGAAGGAACTGCTGAAGAACGCCGGCGAGACGACTGAGCACCTGCGTGAAACGGTGCTGGTGCCGGATCCGGCCGACCGCGCCACGATCGAGGAAGAACACGCGCTCGAACTGCGCACCCGCGACCGCGAGCGCAAGCTGCTCAAGAAAGTGCAGCAGTCGCTGGCTTCCATCGAAGCCGGCGAATACGGCTGGTGCGAGGAAACCGGCGAGCCGATCGGCATTCCGCGCCTGATCGCCCGCCCGACCGCCACGCTGTCGCTGGAAGCCCAGCAGCGCCGCGAACTGAAGCAGAAACTGTACGGTGATTGAACCGTGACGGTCTGCCCTGAAAAAAGCATGCGCCCATCGCATGCTTTTTTTATTTGGACGCCAGATAAATTTCCCATGGGATACACTAGCGTCGGCTAGCCTGTCGATTGACGCAGCTCAGGCGTGCGCGCCACGTGCCGCAGGCCGTCGTGCTACTGTCTCGACCGGTGAAAAACGGTAGACAAGGACCGACGTGGGATTCTTTTCCTTTCTCAAGAAAAAGGACGATGCGCCCGAGGCGCAGGCCGGCGCACGCCCGCGCGCCGCCATCGACAGCACCGGTCCTGCCAGCGCCTTCGCGCCGTCCACCCGCATGCGGCTCGACACCGAAGCCGAGCGCGAGCGCCAGCGCGAGATCGCGCGCGCCACCGCCGCCAAGATCGACGAGATCGAACTCGAGATGGCTTCCGACATCTTCGACGACCAGGCCTGGGCCGGCAACCGGCGCACGCCGGCGGTCGCCGCGGGCCTGCCGAGCGCCGCCCTGCTCGAACTGAACACGGAAGGCCTGCTGGCCGAGGAAGGCACGCCGGACCCCGCCGCGATGCCCTCCAGCGCCCCGGCCGTCGAGGAAGCGGCCATCCTGTATGCCAACGGCCAGGGCGAGGCTGCCGAAGCGGCCCTGCGCGCCTGCCTCGGCAACCCCTGCCGCAATGAGCGCCAGCCCTGGTGGATGCTGTTCGACCTCTACCAGGCCACCGGCCGCGAGGCCGCGTTCGAGAGCATCGCGATCGACTACGCCAGCCATTTCGAGACCTCGCCGCCGGCCTGGCTGCCGCCGAACGCGCCGCCGGCGGCGCAGGCGGCCGGCCAGCCCTTCGCCGGCGTGACCCCGACCGCCACCCTGCCGGGCCGGCTCGACGCCACTGCCGGCGTCCAGCTGGCAAGGGTGCTGGCGCCCGCCGCCGGCCCGCTGGTGCGCCTGGAATTCGGCGCCGTCGCCAGCGCCACCGCGGAGGGCTGCGCGGTCCTGCTCGATGCCCTGCAGACCCTGCGCCGCAGCGGCCGCGAACTGGCCGTGGCCGGCGCCGACCACCTGATCGCCGTGCTGCGCCCGATGCTGGCGATCGGGGAGCGCGGCGCCGGCGAAGCGCCCTGGCTGCTGCTGCTCGAACTGCTGCTGCTGCTGAACCGCGAAAAGGATTTCGAAGAGACGGCCATGGATTACTGCGTCACCTTCGAGGTCTCGCCGCCCTCCTTCGAGGCGCCGGCGCGGGCCGCCGTCAGCGTCGGCGCCACCACGGACGGCAGCGCGGCCGCCGGCGACCGCTTCCTGCTGCCGGGCCTGGTCGAGGGCGACAGCGCGGCGCTGCTGGCGGCGATCGATGCCTATGCCGCCCAGCATCCCTCCCTCGTGCTGGACTGCTCGCGCCTGGCGCGCATGGACTACGTGGCGGCCACCGTGTTCGGCGCCCGCCTGCGCCAGCTGGCCGCGCATGACAAGGGCAGCGGCAACGCCGATGCGCCGCGCAGCATCGAGCTGCGCGACCTGAACCACCTCGTGGCCGCCCTGCTGCGCCTGCTCGGCGTGGGAGAAGTCGCGCGCCTGTACGCACACAAATACTGAACAATATCGAACCGTAAGCCGGCTGCCGGACCCGACAGTTTCACCTTGTAATTGTATGGAGTAGCCCCACCTGCGGTTGGCAATCAACCACGAGGCAATTATGGAACAATTTCACGGCACGACCATTCTGAGCGTGCGGCGCGGCGAACAAGTCGCGCTCGGCGGCGACGGCCAGGTCACCCTGGGCAATGTCGTCATGAAGGGCTCTGCGCGCAAGGTGCGCAAGCTGTACCAGGGCAAGGTATTGTGCGGCTTCGCGGGCGGTACCGCGGACGCTTTCACCCTGCTCGACCGCTTCGAGGCCAAACTGGAAAAACACCAGGGCAACCTGCTGCGCGCCTCGGTCGAACTGGCCAAGGACTGGCGCACCGACCGCATCCTGCGCCGCCTGGAGGCGATGCTGCTGGTCGCCGACCGCGAGAAGACCCTGATCATCACCGGCAACGGCGACGTGCTCGAGCCCGAGGACGGCATCGGCGCGATCGGCTCGGGCGGCGTGTACGCCCAGTCGGCCGCCAAGGCCCTGCAGGAAAACACCGACCTGTCCCCGGCGGACGTCGTCAAGAAGGCGCTCACCATCGCCGGCGAGCTGTGCATTTATACGAACCTGTCCCACATCGTCGAGACGCTGGACTGAGCTGATCAATGAACAACCATCACATGAACATGACCCCCGCCGAAATCGTTTCGGAACTCGACAAGCACGTGGTAGGCCAGGGCAAGGCCAAGCGCGCGGTGGCGATCGCCCTGCGTAACCGCTGGCGCCGCCAGCAGGTGATTGAACCCCTGCGCCACGAGATCACGCCGAAGAACATCCTCATGATCGGCCCGACCGGCGTCGGCAAGACCGAGATCGCGCGCCGCCTGGCCAAGCTGGCCGATGCGCCCTTCATCAAGGTCGAGGCGACCAAGTTCACCGAGGTCGGCTATGTCGGCCGCGACGTCGACACCATCATCCGCGACCTGATCGACATCGGCGTCAAACAGACCCGCGCCAGCGAAATGAAGAAGAACCGCCAGCGCGCCGAAGACGCCGCCGAGGACCGCGTGATCGACATCCTGGTGCCGCCGGCGCGCGACTTCGGCTTCAACGTCGCCAGCACCGAATCGAAGGATGGCGACACGACCCGCCAGACCTTCCGCAAGCGCCTGCGCGAAGGCGCCCTCGACGACAAGGAAATCGAKATCGAAGTGCTTGACGCCGCACCCCAGGTCGACATCATGGCGCCGCCGGGCATGGAAGAGATGACCGAGCAGATCAAGTCGATGTTCGCCGGCGTCGGAGCAAGCCGCAAGAAGCCGCGCAAGATGAAGGTCAAGGACGCGATGAAGATCCTGATCGACGAGGAAGCCGCCAAGCTCGTCAACGAAGACGAGATGAAGCAGAAGGCGATCCAGACCGTCGAGCAGAACGGCATCGTGTTCCTGGACGAGGTCGACAAGATCGCCTCGCGCTCCGAGCAGGGTGGGGCCGACGTCTCGCGTGCCGGCGTGCAGCGCGACCTGCTGCCGCTGGTCGAGGGCACGACGGTGAACACGAAATATGGCATGATCAAGACCGACCACATCCTGTTCATCGCCTCGGGCGCGTTCCACCTGTCCAAGCCTTCCGACCTGATCCCGGAACTGCAGGGCCGCTTCCCGATCCGCGTCGAACTGGAAGCGCTGTCGGTCGAAGATTTCAAGAGCATCCTGACCTCCACCGACGCCAGCCTGACCAAGCAGTACGAGGCCCTGCTGGCGACCGAGGGCGTGAGCCTGGAATTCGCAGCGGAAGGCATCCACCGCCTGGCCGAGATCGCGTATTCTGTCAACGAGCGCACCGAGAACATCGGCGCCCGCCGCCTGTACACGGTGATGGAAAAGCTGCTCGAGGAGATCTCGTACTCGGCCAGCGACAAGTCGGGCCAGGCCCTGGTCATCGACGCCGCCTACGTGAACGAGCGGCTCGACAAGCTGGCGGTCAACGAAGACCTGTCGCGTTACGTGTTGTAATCAAAGGAGCGAAGATGGCGAACAAGGCGCTTGCAACCCGGCAGAGAATGATGCTGCGTGTCCAACCGGCACCACCGCTCAAGCCGCGCAACCCCTTCGCCGGCTTCGCCAAGCAGCGCTCGGCCGGCTCCCACGAGAAGCCGGTCGCCAGCGAAAGGCTGGCCGCCAAGCGCGCGCTGAAGAAGGTCAAGCTGGAAGCCGACGACGAGTAAGCACAAACGACAAAGCCCATGAGCTCACCCGACATGCTGCTGGACGTCCTGCGCGCCGAGCTGCGCGCCGCGGGCATCACCTACAAGATGCTGGCCGACCGCATCGCGATGAGCGAATCGAGCATCAAGCGCATGTTCGGCCAGAAGGACATGACGCTATCCCGCCTGGCCCAGATCTGCCAGGCCGCCGGCATCGCCCTCGAAGACGTACTGCGCCGCGCGGCCGACGCCCGGCCCCAGGCCGACACCCTCACCCTCAATCAGGAAACCTCGCTGGTCGCCAATCCGCGCCTGCTGCTGATGGCGATCTGCTGCCTCGGGCACTGGAGCCTGGAGCAGATCGTCGAGACCTACCGCCTGACCGAGCCCGAATGCATCGGCCTGCTGGCCGAGCTGGACCGGCTGGGACTGATCGAACTGAAACCCCTGAACCGCTACAGCCTGCGCGTCTCGAACGCCTTCCGCTGGCTGCCGGACGGCCCGGTGCAGCGCTATTTCCGCGAGCATGTGGTGGGGGATTATTTCGACGGCCGCTTCGACGGCCCGGGAGAAGCGCTGATGTGCCTGCCGGCGCGGCTGTCGCTGGCCAGCGCCGGCGAACTGGTGGAAAAAATCCACCAACTGGCCGGCGAACTGGCGCGCCTGCACCGCAACGACCGCCGCCTGCCGCCGCGCGAACGCGACGGTTTTACCTTGCTGGTGGGGTTCCGCTCCTGGGAATTCTCCGCCTTTACGGCACTCCGCCGTTAAGGTTTATTGCGTGGTCGGCACCGCGCCACCGGCCGGGCTGCCGGTCGAGCGGGTCGGCGGCGGCATCTGTACCGGCGCCGGGGCCGGGTTGTTCACGTTCGGATTGTTTTGATTGTTCTGGTTGGCGGGCGCGGCGTTCGGGTTGGCCGGCGGCGGCGCCTCATGCTGCTGGGTGGGCTCGGCCTGGTTGCCGAACTCCTGGCTCTGGGTCGACTGCTGGATTGCACCCGGCGCCATTGGCGGCTCCGGCGTGGCGCCGACCGGTAGCGGCGGTGGCGCATTGGGTGTTGCCGCCGGCGCTCCCGGAGGAACGGCGGCGCCGTCCATGGACGCCGCCGGCTTGGTGTCGGCCGCCAGGTCGAGCCGCTTCATGACGCCGCCATCGGACAGCATCACATAGCGCGGATGCACCTCGGCCAGGGTAATGCCCGGCGCCACTTCCTTGCCCACCTTCAGCGCCTTCGGCGGCGAGCCCTCGGCCACGATAATGGCCACGCTGTCGCGCCCTGCGGCAACGATGCCGGTCAGCTGGTAATTGCTTGCGCTGGCGGTGGCGGCCTGTCCACCGAACAAGGTTGCGGCAGCATCGATCGACGGCTCCGGCATGCCCGTGCGCGGCACCGCGGCGATCGGGCGCTGCACTGGCTTGTACAGCTGCATGATCCAGTAGGCGAGCGAGGCCGCCAGCAGGATCACGCCGAGCAGGCTCAAAACGAGGGGCAAACGCTTGTTCATCAATTTCCTTATCAGCGCACCAACTGGTTGATTTCAATGATCGGCATCAGCACCGCCAGCACGATCAGCAGCACGACCAGGCCCATGGCCAGGATCAGCACCGGCTCGAGCAGGCCGGCGATGGTCAGTGCACGGCGCTCCAGGTCGGCCTGCTGGGAATCGGCGGCGCGCTCCAGCATGGCCGGCAATTCGCCGGTGATCTCGCCGGCGCGGATCATGTGCACCAGCATCGGCGGGAAATACTTCTGGACCGACAAGGCCCGCGCCAGGCTCACGCCCTCGCGCACGCTGGCGGTCGCGTCCTCCACCAGCCCTTTCATGGCCACGTTCGACAGCGTGTCGCGGCTGGTTTCCAGCGCGCGCAGGATCGGCACCCCGGAACCGGTGGTGATCGCCAGGGTGCTGGCGAAACGCGCCGTGTTCAGGCTGCGCTCGAAGCGGCCGTAGACCGGGGCATCCAGCAGCCAGGCATGCCAGCGCAGCTTGAGCGCGGGATTGCGCAGCGCCCGGCGCCACATGATCCAGGCCCCGACGATGGCCAATCCCACATAGATGCCGTAAGCGCGCGTAAAGTTCGACACGCCCAGCATCATGATGGTCAGGAAAGGCAGCTTCTGCTTGGTGTTGGCGAACACCGAGACGATCTGCGGCACCACGTAGGTGAGCAGGAAGATCACGATCGCGAACGCGACCACGGTAACGATGGCCGGATAGGTGAACGCCAGCCGCACCCGCTGCACCAGCGCGTTGCGGCGCTCGATATAGTCGGCCAGGCGCGCCAGCACGCGCGCCAGCTGGCCGATCTGCTCGCCGGACGAGACCAGCGCGCGGTAGATCTCGGCGAAGTCGCGCGGATGGCGCGACAGCGCGCTGGAAAAGGAGGCGCCGCCCATCACCTCGGAACGGATCGAGGCGATCAGGTCGCGCATGTAGGGGCGCTCGGCCTGTTCCAGCAGGGCCGTGAATGCCTGTTCGAGCGGCAGGCCCGCTTCCAGCAAGCTGGCCAGCTGGCGCGTAAACAGGGCCAGCTCGACCTGGGACAGGCGTTCGCCGAAGCCGCGCGAACGGGTCGCCCCGCTCTCGTCGACCTGGGCCGCGATGGCCTCGACGCTCAGCGGCGTCAGGCCCTGCAGGCGCAGGTCGGCGCGTGCGGCGCGCGGGCTGTCGGCGTTCAGCACGCCCTTGCGGATGACGCCACCGGTATCGACGGCTTCGTAGCGGAATGCCGGCATCAGTCAGCCTTCGTCACGCGGACCAGCTCGGCTTCCGTGGTCACGCCGTCGCGGACCCAGCGTTCGCCGTCCTCGCGCATGGTCTTCATGCCGGACTTCAGCGCGGTGTCGCGGATCTCGGCTTCCGACACCTGGTTGTGGATCTGCGCGCGGATCTGCTCGTTCGTTTCCAGCAGTTCGTAGACGCCGACCCGGCCGTGGTAGCCGGTATGGCCGCAGCGCTCGCAGCCGACCGCCTGCCACTGGCCGTTGCCATCCTGCTTCTTGCAGTAGGGACAGAGCTTGCGCACCAGACGCTGCGCCATCACGCCCAGCAGAGATGACGACAACAGGAAGGGCTCGATGCCCATGTCCAGCAGACGGGTGACGGCCGAGGCGGCATCGTTGGTGTGCAGGGTCGCCAGCACCAGGTGGCCGGTGAGCGAAGCCTGGACCGCGATCTGCGCGGTTTCGAGGTCGCGGATCTCGCCGATCATGATCACGTCCGGGTCCTGGCGCAGGATGGCGCGCAGGGCTTTGCCGAAGGTCATGTCGATGYGGGCGTTGACCTGGGTCTGGCCGATGCCCGGCAGGTCGTATTCGATCGGATCCTCCACCGTCATGATGTTGGTGGTGGTCGCGTTCAGGCGCGACAGCGAGGCGTACAGCGTGGTGGTCTTGCCGGAACCGGTCGGGCCCGTCACCAGCACGATGCCGTGCGGCTGGTTGATCATCCTGTCGAACTGCGGCAGCAGGCTCTCGCTCATGCCGAGGTGGCCGAGGTCGAGGCGGCCCGCTTCCTTGTCGAGCAGACGCAGCACGGCGCGCTCGCCGTGGCCGGTCGGCAGGGTCGAAACGCGCACGTCGACCGGCTTGCCGCCCACCCGCAAGGTGATGCGGCCGTCCTGCGGCAGGCGTTTCTCGGCGATGTCCAGCTGGCTCATGATCTTGATACGCGAAATGAGCGAGGCGTGGATCGCCTTGCGCGGCCGCACGATATCGCGCAGCGCGCCGTCGATGCGGAAGCGCACCACGGAAGTCTGCTCGAAGGGCTCGATATGGATATCGGAGGCGCCTTCGCGCAGCGACTGGGTCAGCAGCGCATTGATCATGCGGATCACCGGGGCGTCGTCGGACGATTCCAGCAGGTCTTCGATGGCCGGCACGTCCTGCAGCAGCTTGGTGAGGTCAAGGTCGGCATCGAATTCGTCGGCCACCTGGGACGCGTCGCCGCCGGCATTGGCGTAGGCGGCGGCGATCGCCGCTTCCAGTTCGGCGCGGTCCATGCGGTGCAGGGCGATGCGGCCGAAACGGCGCGAGACTTCCGCGATCGCGGCCGGCTTGGTCGCGTTCGAGACCAGCACTTCGACGGCCTGCGAAGGGTCGCCGTTGGAACGCGCCAGCACGCCGTAGTCACGTGCGAATGCGTAGGGCAACAGGTTAGTCATGGTTCATCAATTCTGGGTCGGCGATGCCGGCCGGTATTCGGGCTGCTGGGCGGGCTGCTGGGCCGGAGACTGGGCCGGCTGCACCGGGCGGTACTGCGGCTGCTGGGACTGCCCAGGCCGGACCGGCTGGTTGGTGCCCGGACCGGTGGCGGCGCCCGGCCGCGGCGCAACCGGCGCCGGCGGCGGCATCGTGGCCATCGCACCGCCCGCGGGCGGCTGGCCATTGGTTAATGGAGGCAGCATCGGCGCACCGAGGTTGCGCAGCAGGACCGAATCGTCGACCGGCTGGCTGGCCTCGCCGGTGGCACGCATCAGCTCATAACGGTCCATCGAGACGCTGGTGTTCTGTTCCTTGCTGCGCACCACCACGGGACGCAGGAAAACCATCAGGTTGCGTTTGACGCGGCTGCGCGTCTGGTACTTGAACAGGTTGCCGATGATCGGCAGGTCGCCCAGGCCACGCACCTTTTCGACGTTGTGGCCTTCGTCATCCGAGATCAGGCCACCGAGTACGATGATCTGGCCATCGTCGGCCAGCACGTTGCTTTCGATCGCGCGGACGGTGGTGATGATGCCGCCCGAGTTGGTCGGAACCGAATTGTCGATCCCCGAATTCTCGTGGTAGATCGAGAGCTTGATCGTACCGCCTTCGGAAATCTGCGGGCGCACCTTCAGCAGCAGGCCCACGTCCTTGCGGTCGACCGTCTGGAACGGATTGCTGGCCCCGCTCGCACCGGTCGTGAACGAACCGGTGATGATCGGGATGTTCTGGCCGACCTTGATCGTTGCCAGCTCGTTATCCAGCGTGATCATGTTCGGCGTGGACAAGATATTGGCGTTGCCGTCGCTTTCAAGGGCGCTGGCGATCGCGCCCAGGCCCAGCTTGCCGTTGATCTGGCGGAAGATACCGACCGACAGGCCGCTCAGCGACGGCAGGCTGCTGCTGGTGCCGCCGGTAGTGCCGGTGCCGCCCAGGCCGCCGGCCGCGGCCGCCGCCAGGTTGATGATGTTGTTGGACTGGCCGCTGTTGAAGGACTGCAGGCCACCCACGCGGTACCTGCTGGTGTTGTCGCCGGACAGGCCGACCCACTGCACGCCGAACTCGGACGCCTTGTTCGAGGTGATCTCGACCACCAGCGCCTCGATGTAGACCTGGGCGCGGCGCACGTCGAGCTGGTCGATGACGGCGCGCAGGTTGCGGTAGACCGCGTCAGGCGCGGTGATGATCAGGCTGTTGGTCGAGGCGTCGGCCTGGATGAAGCCGGAGCCCTGGCCGCCGCCGCCGCCGGCCGCCGTGGCCTGGCCCTGCTGGGCGAAGGTATTGCCGGTGCCGCCCATGCCGACGCTGCTCTGCTGGCCCTGCTGGCCGCCGAGCCCGCCGGCGCCACCGGTGCCGCCGGCGCCGGCGGACTGGATCGAACCGCCCGAGGTGCCCTGCTGCTGCACCGGCACCGCCGAGGCATCCTGCGACACCACCGCGCGCAGGGTCTGCGCGACCTTGCTGGCGTCGGCGTTCTTCAGGTAGACGACGTGGATGTTGCCGAGTTCGGCAGTCGGCTGGTCGAGCTTGGCGATCAGGCTTTTCGCCATGTTCGCGCGCGCCGCCGAGGGCGCACGGACGATCACCGCGTTGGTGCGCGGATCGGCCAGCACGGTGACGCGGCCGGCGTCGCCGCCCGGACTCGGCTCCATCAGGCGCGTGACCAGGGTCGCGACGTCGCTGGCGATGCCGTTGCGGATCGGCACCACGTCGAGGTCGCCGGTGGACGGCGCGTCGAGCGCGGCGATGATCTTCGACAGGCGGCGCAGGTTGTCGGCGTAGTCGGTGATGACCAGGCTGTTGTTGCCCGGATCGGCCATGATCGAGTTGTTCGGCGAGATCAGCGGGCGCAGCACGGCCGTCAGGTTGGCCGCCGATTCGTGCTGCAGGCGGTAGACCTGGGTCGCGATCTGGTCGCCGCGCGCCTTCGAGCCGCCGACCCCGACCTGGGTCGGCGAGGACTGCAGCTTGGCTTCGGCTTCCGGCACCACCTTCGCGTAGCCGTCGCCGGTGACGACCGCATAGCCCTGCAGGCGCAGCGCCGATGTCAGCAGGGCGAAGGCCTGGGCCTTGCTCAGGGTGCGCTCCGACACCAGGGTCAGCGTACCCTTGACGCGCGGGTCGATGATGAAGGTCATGCCGGTGTAGTGCCCGACCGCCTTGATCACCGACTCCATGTCGGCGTTGACGAAGTTGAGCGCGGCGCCGCCGCCTTCCTGGGCAAAGGCGGGCGCGGGCGCAACGGCCGTCACGACGGCGCAGCACAGCATGGCGCCGGCGACGATGCGGCGCAGGGCCGGAAGTTGCAGGGTGCTACGGTGGGTGTTTTTCATTATCTGAACTCTAATGCGATTATGTTCTTGCCGTTCACCATTCGGCGCTGGCCCAGCAGGTTGAGCAGGTTGCCCAGCGAGTCTTCGTATCCTTCGGCCGCTTGCGCCTGGCCCGAGAATCGCAGCCGGCCGTTTTCCAGCGTACCACTACCAGAGAGCAAAAGCGCGCCGCGCACGGTACGCAGGGACAAGTCCGCCCGCTGTCCGCGCCAGTCCATCGCCAGCTCGTAGCTGCCGAGCGGCTTTACCGGACTCATGCGCGACCCCATATCGGTCAGCGACAGCACGGTCCGTCCCTGCACGGCCACCGCCTGGCCCTGGCGTGCGATGTCCAGCAGATTCCACGACAGCCTGATCACGCCCGACGGCGCCAGCGTGTTCAGCGGCGCGCCCAGCCCGGCCAGGCCCTCGGCCGGCAGCAGCAGTTCGCCGGCGCTGACCTGCCATTGCGACCAGCTGCCGCTGATCCTGACCGGCTGCGCCAGCGCCTTGTCGTTTGCCAGTTCCATGCTGACCTGGCCGAACAGCACCAGCGGCGACAGCCGCCAGCTGAACCGGCCCGGCAGCAGCGGCGTCACCGCCCCGCCCTCGCCCGGGGCGCCGCCCACGAAGGCCGAGCCGCGCCACAGCGTACCCTGCGCATCCCCCAGAGTCAAACGTCCGCCCGTCTGGCGCTCGACCATCGGTCCCAGCCACGCCGCCGGCAGGAACACGAGGATCGTGACGGCGACCGCGAGCACGCTCAGCCCGATCCACAGCAGCGCCTGCCTCATTGAGCGTTGCCGGTGTTCTGGCGCAGCGTCAGGCTGGCATCGACCTGGCCGGCCGCCGGCAAGGCGGTCACGACGGCGTCCTGCACCAGCACGCGGTTGCTGCGGCGCTGTTCGTCGAGCCAGCTTGCCAGGTTGGCGAACGACACGTTATTCAGTTGCAGCTTGATGTACTCGCCCGTCATCGACAGCGATTGCGGCGTCAGGCTGCGTCCGCTGAGGCTGGTGCTGACGGTCTCGCGGGTGAGCGGCGCCACCTGGATCGCCGGCGCCTGCGCCAGCTTGGTCGCTTCCTGGGCCATGACCTGCAGTTCGGCGGCCTGCTGGCGCAGTTGCGGCAGGCTGCGGTTCAGCAGGGCGCGGCCCTCGACGGCCGGGTCGACCAGGATCAGGTAGAGCAGCGCCAGCAGCACGACGGCGCCGCCGACGCCCAGGAAGCGCCGTTCCTGTTCGGTGCGCGAAAGCCAGAGCGCGGTGGCGCGCTCGCGGTATTGGGCGATGGTGGTGGCGAAACTCATTGCTTGACTCCTGTGCTGCGGATCACCCAGCTGCCCGGTGCGGTCTCGTCGAGACTCATGTTGCGGGCGGCCAGGGCGCTGCGCAACTGGCCCGTCAAACCGGGGTCGACGGTTTCGGGTTTGACTTTCACCGACAGCGCGCGTTCGCGGTATTCGATTGACGCAATGCCGGGCTGACGCGCGAGAGACCGCGTCGCTTCGCCGAGGGCCGATGCCATCCAGGTGAATTCGTCGGGCGCGACGTCGCCGGTGCTGGCGCGGGCGCGCGCGATGTTCTGGCGCATCTGGGCCACCGGATCGAGGATCGTGGTCTCGTTCGGATACACCGAGCGGAAAGTCTGGGTCATCGACTGGCGTACGGTCTCGGCTTCGCGCTTCAGGCGCAGCCATTCGATGTTCAGGCCGATCAGGTTGACCGCCAGCGCCAGCAAGGCCAGGCGGATCGGCCAGCGCCAGCGGCGCCAGTCGCGCGGCTGGCTGCCGGCGGCGCCGAGGCCGCTCACCAGGTCGAGCGCGGTGCTCTTCGAGCCGGCGATCCAGTGCGCCCAGTCGTCGGTTTCGAGGGCGATGCCGGGACCGGCTTCCGAAGCAAGGGCCTGGTATTCGCCCAGCTGGCCGGCCGGCACGTAGAGCACCAGCGGGGCGTCGCCGCTGAAGGCGCGCGCGGTCTGCAGCACCACTGCCGGGACGGCGTCGAGCGCCAGGCCGAAGCCCTGGAACAGGCCCTGGCGCAGGGTCAGTTCGGCGCCCTGGATGGCAGCCGAGACGCTGCCCGGCTGCAGCGGCAGGCAGAGCTGGGCCGGCACGGCGGCGACCGAGCGCGCGCCCTGGGCCAGCAGGCTGCGCACGATGGCTTCCAGCCAGTCGCGGTCGACCACGGCGATCGGACGGGTCTCGTCCGGCTGCTGGGGCGCGGCCACCAGCACGTGGTCGGCCGGATCGCCCAGGATGTGTTCTTCGACCAGGCCGGGCAGCGCCGCCTTCAGGCGCGCGCCGGTCAGCGGCGGGGCCTGGACCGACAGCAGGCTGACATCGGTGCCGGCCAGCAGCAGCACGACCCGGTTACCACCGACCAAGTCGCCGAGGTTGCGCAGCGGGCCTTCGCCCTGCTGCTCGATGACGCCGCCGTCGTTCACGAGGGCGAAGCGGCTCAGCGCATGTTCGCCTTCCGCGCGGGCGGGATGCCGGATATACAGTGTAGTCAATCTGTCTCTCTTTCTTTCAGAGCGCCGCTCTTGTCTTAGTATTGGCGGATCCACACCACTTGCGCGCCGCCACCGGCAATCAGGGTCGGAAAGCGATGGATCAGCGCCTCGGCGTCCAGGGCAGCACGGTCGAGGCGGATGCGGCTGTCTACCAGGAACCAGTCGCTCTTGACGCTCGCAGCACCCGGCGTGATCGGCCTGCTCTCTCCAATTTCTGACGAAAAATAATTAATGTCTCGCCAGGCTGCGCGCTGCCGCCGTACGACCAGCGAATTCGCTTCCGACACCGACATGTTCGGCACCAGGGATGCCAGCACTTCCGCCGGCGCCGTGTTGACGTTCACCGGCGTCACGTCCGGCAGCACGATCACGAAGGGCCGCAGGCGCTCGACCATGGCCGGCGTGAAGCCCGGCACCGTCAGCAAATCATCTACCGCCAGGAACTTCATCGGCGAGCCGGCCACGCTGCTGCGCGACGCGCGCGCCAGGTTGCCGGTCGGCGGATTGGCGGTGCCGCCCGTACCGCCCGCCGCGCCGCTTGCCACGCCCTGTCCGATGTTCCCGCCCTCGCCGCTGGTCCCGCCGGTCGGTGTGCCGCCGGTCGGTGTCCCGCCCTCTGGCGTGGCCGCCTCCAGCGGCTGGCCGGCGGCGACGAAGGCGGCGACCCGCGCCGCCAGCTGCTGGTCCATCTGCAGGTTGCGCAGCAGGCGGCCGAAGATCTCCATCTGGCCGGCGTCCACCTGACCCTTGTCGGCAAGGTTGCGCAGATTGTAACGCGAGCATGCGTCGATAATGTTGCCCGACAGCGTAGCATCGAAATTTTCGCCTTGGACCCGCTCGCGTTCGATGTACTGGTCGAGCCGGGTTTCGGCCAGCGGCGTGGCCCAGACGTGGTCGAGCGCGGTGTAGTCACGGTGGTCGAGGCCGTCCTGGAACAGCACCAGGCTGGCCCAGTCGAGGGCGCCGCGCAGGATCCACTTGGTCTGCAGGGTCAGGCGCTGGTTTTCCATCGAGCGTACCTGCACCTGCTGCTGCCAGAACAGGCTGGCGACGATCGAGATCGCCAGCGTGGTCAGCAGCAGCGCGGTGATCACGGCGACGCCGCGTTCACGCATGCCCCCGATTCGTGGCCGTCTCATGGTTCCCCCAGCAGGAAAGACTTGGTCATCGGTACATCCTGGCCCTGCACCTGCAGCGCCACCTGCAGCCCGGTCGGCGGCAGCGGCACGGTATTCGGGTCCTGCTGTGCCGGCGGCGTACCGTTGGCGGCGGCGGCGGCGGCCGCCGCGCCGCCGGTGGTGGCCGCGCTGGTCGACTGGCGCCAGGCGTGGTTCTCCCAGGTCAGCACCTGCATCCCGGTGACGCCGGCCTGCAGCGCGACGGCGCCGCTGGTGTCGGTGTCGCTGATCGCGGCCTGCCACATGCCGTCGAGCTGGGCCAGGTCGCGCACGGCGGCGGTCTCGCGCCGTATCAGGCTGCCGTTGATGACGCGGTAGGCCACCACCTGCAGGCGCGAGGGCTGGTTCTCGGTGAACACCTCGCGCACCATCGTGAAACGGTCGGTCCCGGTCAGCAGGTAGGGACGGCGGTCGAGCACGTCGCGTCCGGCGATGTGCTCGCAGTCGCTCTGCATCTGGGCGAAGGCCAGCTGCATGCCGCGCGTGGACTCCATCTGGTTGGTCAGCGCCACGCGCGCGCGGATGATGCCGTCCAGCCCGCGCCAGCCGAGCACCGCGACGATGGCGAGGATGCTGATCGCCACTAGCAGTTCGACCAGGGTGAAGCCGCGTCGGCGCATGAATTTCACGGACCCGGGTTTCATAGTAGACGCGGCCTTAGGACAAGTTGGACCAGCTTGACGATGCGCCGGTTCGGATTGTCGATGTCGAATACCGAGACTTCGACGCGGCGCAAACGCGGGTTCGGGCTGGCGAACACTTCTTCCTGGCAGACCAGGTGCAAATCGCCCTGCGGGCAGTCGAAACCGCGCTTGCCGATTTCCGGGAATTCCTTGCCCAGGCGGATCTGCACGAGGCGGTTCTCGGCCGACCAGGTCGCCATCAGCGAGGAGCGCAGGCCGCTGCTGTTGGCGGTCAGGCTGCCCACCGCGCGCAGGCCGGCGCCGAGCGCGGTGCCGACGATGACCAGCGCCACCAGCACTTCGAGCAGGGTGAAACCGTGGGAGGGGGACGTTTTCATGCTTCTCATTCGACCGTGAAGTGGCCGACGCCGTCGGCGCGGATCGCGACCCGGTTGCCGCCGCTGGCCAGCACCAGCACGAAGGGCTTGTCGACCGGCTCGCGGCCGAAGGTGATGCGCAGCGGATTGACGGTGCCGGCGCTGGCCGGATCGAGCAGCAGGGTGATCGGGGCGTTCTTGAAATCGCGCTCGCGCAGCAGGTCGTCGCCGCCGCCGATCGGTTCCCAGCGCGTCTCGTTGCGGACCAGGAAGTGGTAGCGCTCGGGCGTGGCTTCGAAGGTGACCGGGCGGTTGCGCACGATCGCCTCGTCGCGCGCCAGCTGCAGCAGCAGGGTCAGGCGCTGGGCCTCGGCCTGCAGGTCCTGGCGCGGGCTGGGGATCGCGTTGAGCGAGGCCAGTCCCAGCGTGATGCCGATGATGACCATCACGACCATGATCTCCACGAGCGTGAAGCCACGGACCGCCATCCCGGCGCGTGCGCGCGCGTGCTTAGGCATCGGGCTTGATCTCCTCAGGCTGCTGGCCCGGCGATTTATCGGATGAGCTTATAGACCGGGCCCGTTTATCAGCTTGACTTATTTGTCCCAGGAGCCGACGTCGGCATCCTCGCCGGTGCCGCCCGGCTGGCCGTCGGCGCCCAGCGAGAACACGTCGACTTCCCCATGCAGGCCCGGCGACAGGTACTGGTAGTTATTGCCCCACGGGTCTTTCGGCAGCTTCTCGACATAGCCGCCCTCTTTCCAGCCGTTCGCGGCCGGGCCGGTGGTGGGCTTCTGGACCAGGGCCTGCAGGCCCTGCTCGGTGGTCGGATAGCGCTGGTTGTCCAGCTTGTACAGCTTGAGCGCCTGCATGATGGTAGCGATGTCGGTCTTGGCGGCGGTCACGCGCGCCTCGCCGGTACGGCCCAGCAGCTTGGGCACGACCAGCATGCCGAGGATGCCGATGATGACCACGACGACCATGATCTCGACGAGGGTGAAGCCGCCCTGGCGGCGCCGCTGCGACATGCGATGCGTAATGTTCTGCATAGAATATTGTTGGATGGTAGTCGGAAGAACCGATCTAGTATAAGGCCGAATGCGCATAGCTCCGCATTCGGAAGACTTTCCAATTGTAAGCCAGGAGCAAGGGCACTGCACTGCTTGTCAGTGTGCCCATCCCCTCTATTATTGGAACGATCAGGCGCGTCCGTCGCACACCGGACAGCCGGGATTGCGCCCCACCTGCACCTCGGTCCACTCCATGCCGCGGCCGTCCAGCATCAGCAGGCGCCCGGTCAGCGGCCGCCCGCAGCCGGCCAGCAGCTTGAGGGCCTCGGCCGCCTGCACCGCGCCGATCACGCCGACCAGCGGCGCGAACACGCCCATGGTGCTGCAGGCCACGTCTTCGAAGCGGCTGTCCTCGGGGAACAGGCAGGCATAGCAGGGAGACGCCGGGTCGCGCACGTCGAATACCGAGACCTGGCCGTCGAAGCGGATCACGGCGCCGGCCACCAGCGGCACGCCGGCCTGCACGCAGGCGCGGTTGACGGCCTGGCGGGTGGCGAAGTTGTCGCTGCAGTCGAGCACGAGGTCGCTGGCGGCCACCAGTTCGCGCAGGCGCTCGCCTTGCACGCGCTCGCGCAGGGCCGTTACTTCGATCTCGGGATTGATCTGCATCAATGCTTCGCGACCGGACTCGACCTTGGGCCGGCCGATCCGCGCCGTCGTGTGCATGATCTGGCGCTGCAGGTTGGTCAGATCGACCTCGTCGTCGTCGACCAGGGTGATGTGGCCAACGCCGCTGGCCGCCAGGTAGAGCGCGGCCGGCGAACCGAGGCCGCCGGCGCCGACGATCAGGACGCGCGCATCCAGCACCCGCTGCTGGCCTTCGATGCCGACCTCGTCGAGCAGGATATGGCGCGAATAGCGCAGCAGCTGGCGGTCGTCCATTACTTCCCGGTCACTTCTTCGTGCCCTTCACCTCGGGCGGCTTCTGCTCGGTGCCCGGCAGTGCGGCCGGCGCCGGGGCGTCGTCCGCCGGGTCGGCCTTGGCCAGCTTGACCGGCAGGCCCTTGAAGTGCTTGATGGCCTGGGCCAGCTGGAAGTCGTCCTTGCCGCCGAATTCGGGCGGGGCGGCACTCTTCAGCATGGCCAGGGTGCGCTGCTCTTCCTCCAGCTCGTCACGCTTGGCGCTGACCGAGCCGTTCTTGCCCACGGCTTTCGCATCGCCCTCGTTCGACAGGTGACGGTCGAGGTCGGCTTCGCGCACGCGCAGCGCGTTCAGGCCGTCGCCCTCCGCGGTCTCGTCGACCTTGAGGTCGGGGACGATGCCGCGCGCCTGGATCGAGCGGCCCTTCGGCGTGTAGTAGCGCGCCGTGGTGAGCTTGACCGCGGTGTTCTCGGTCAGCTGGCGCAGGGTCTGCACCGAGCCCTTGCCGAAGGTCTGGCTGCCCATCACGATGGCGCGCCTGTAGTCCTGCAGGGCGCCGGCCACGATCTCGGACGCCGAGGCCGAGCCGGTGTTCACCAGCACCACCATCGGCACCGTCTTCAGCGCCGCCGGCAGCTTCGCCAGCGGGTCGCTGCCCGGCTTGGCGTAGAAATCGCGGCGGCCGTAGAAGGTGGCGTTCGATTCCGGCAATTGCCCCTTGGTGGAGACGATCACCTCGTTCTGCGGCAGGAAGGCGGCCGACACGCCGATCGCGCTCGGCAGCAGGCCGCCCGGATCGTTCCTCAGGTCCAGCACCAGGCCCTTGATGTTCGGGTTCTGGGCATACAGGCCCCTGACCTTCTCGACCAGCTCGTCGACGGTCTCTTCCTGGAACTGGCTGATCCGCAGCCAGGCATAGCCCGGCTCGACCAGTTTGGCCTTGACGCTCGCCACGCGGATCTCTTCGCGCTCGACCGGCACCACCCAGGGCGTGTCGGCGCCGCGCCGGGCGATGGTCAGCATCACCTTGCTGTGCGGTTCGCCGCGCATGCGCGAGATCGCCTCGTCCAGGGTCAGGCCCTTGACCGGCACGTTGTCGATGCGGGTGATCAGGTCGCCGGCCTTGATGCCGGCCTTGAAGGCGGGGGTGTCCTCGATCGGCGAGACGATCTTCACGTAGCCGTCTTCCATCGCCACCTCGACGCCGACGCCGACGAACTTGCCGGCCACCGTTTCGCGCATCTCGGCGAAATCCTTCTCGTCGAGGTAGACCGAGTGCGGGTCAAGCGAGGCGACCATGCCGGCGATGGCGTCGGACAGCAGCTTCTTGTCCGCCACCGGCTCCACGTAGTCGCTCTTGATCAGGCCATAGACGTCGGCCAGCTGGCGCAGCTCATCCAGCGGCAGGGGCGCTGCGATACCTGACGGCGCGCCCTTCTGCGCCAGCGCCGAGAACTGGACCGAGGCCGCGATGCCGGCCACCATGCCGATGCCGACCAGACCGAGGTTCTTGAGTTTCTTGCCCATTCCTGTTCCCTAGAATTTGACCCAGCCGGCCGGATCGATCGGTTTGCCCAGATGCCTGAGTTCGAAGTATAGACCCGATTCTCCGTTACCGCCGGTGCTGCCTGCGCTCGCAATCACCTCGCCGGCCTTGACCGAATCGCCGACGTGCTTCAGCAGGGTTTCGTTGAAACCGTAGATCGACAGGTATTCGCCGCCGTGGTTGACGATGATCATATTGCCCCAGCCGCGCATCCATTGCGCGTGCACGACCCGGCCCGGGCCGATGGCGCGCACGTCGGTGCCTTCCGGCGCCTTGATGAACATGCCACGCCACACCGGGCCGTCGGCGCGCTTGGCGCCGAAGCGGGCCGCGATGGTGCCGGAGATCGGCGCGCTCAGGCGGCCGCGCAGGCTCTCGAAGGTGCCGCTCGGCAGGTCGGCGGCCAGCGCGGTGTCGGCCGAGCGCGGCGCCGGCTTCGTTTCGGCCGGCTCTTCGGCCACCTGCGGCTCTTCCTTGACCGGCGCCGGCGGTTTATACGGCTTGCCGTGCTTGGCCGCTTCGCGCGCCAGGCGCTCGCGTTCGGCCTGTTGTTCTTTGGCACGCGCCAGTGCGCGCGCCTTCGCTTCGGCCGCGGCCTTGGCGCGCGCGGCGGCCAACTCCTGCTGGCGCTTGCGCTCGGCGGCGGCGGCGAGTTCCTGTTCGTGGATCAGGCGGGTCAGGCGGTCGACCAGGCCGCTCATGCGCTGTTCGTCCTGCTCCAGCTTGGTCGCCTGCTTGCGCTGGGCCACCAGCTTGCTCGACAGGTTCGACAGCAGGCCGGCGCGCTTGGCCTTTTCCTTTTCCAGCAGCGCCTTCTGGTCGCGCTGCTCCTGGGCGATTTCTTCGAGCTCGTCCTTGGCGTTCTGGGTCTCGGCATGGTTGGCCTCGACCGCCGCCAGGTTCTCGCGCAGCGAGGTCAGCAGCCTGGCCTGGGCCTGTGACACATAGGCCATCATCTGCAGGTCGCGGTTGATGCGGTTCGGGTTATCGCCCGACAGCAGCAGCTTGATGCGGTCTTCGTTACCGGCGATATAGTGCTCGCGCAGCATCTTGGACAGCTGCCGCTTCTGCGCGGCGATGGTCTGCGCCAGGCGCTCCTGCTGGGCAGCCAGGTCTTGCAGCTTGGTATTGGTCGCAGCCTGTTCGCCGGCCAGTTCGCGCAGCGAACGGTTGGCGTCCGAGATCGCTTCTTCCGATTCGGCCAGTTCGTCGGCCGCGTCGTCCTTTTCGCTCTCGGTGCGGCTGATGTCCTTCCTCAGCGCATTCAGTTTCTGCTGGATGCCGGCGCGCTGGGCCTCGGCTTGCGCCTTCTCCTTGCTGCGCACGGTCTGGCGCGGAGCGGCCTGGGCCGTCACTATGGACAGCGCACAGGCCAGCAGGCCGCACAGCAGCGCACTGCCGGCGGACTTCAATGCAGGAAATTGCAAGGTTACTTTGCCTTACCTTGGTTGGCCACGGCAGCCATGGCGGCCGCGATCGCTTCCTGGTCGCCCAGGTAGTAATGGCGGATCGGCTTCAGGTTCTCGTCCAGCTCGTACACCAGCGGGGTGCCGTTCGGGATGTTGAGGCCGACGATGTCGGTGTCGCTGATGTTGTCGAGCATCTTGATCACGGCGCGCAGGCTGTTGCCGTGGGCCGAGATCAGGATCTTCTTGCCGGCGCGGATGGCCGGCGCGATCTCTTCATCCCAGGCCGGCATCACGCGTGCGACGGTGTCCTTCAGGCATTCGGTCAGCGGGATCTGTGCCTTGTCCAGGCCGGCGTAGCGCGGATCGTTGAACGAGGTGCGCGGATCCGTGTCTTCCAGCGCCGGCGGCGGGGTATCGTAGCTGCGGCGCCAGACCAGCACCTGCTCGTCGCCGAACTTGGCGGCGGTCTCGCCCTTGTCCAGACCCTGCAGGGCGCCGTAGTGGCGCTCGTTCAGGCGCCAGTCGTTCTTGACCGGCAGCCACATCATGTCCATCTCGTCCATGGCCAGCCACAGCGTGCGGATGGCGCGTTTCAGGACCGAGGTATAGGCCAGGTCGAAGGTGAAGCCGGCTTCGCGCAGCATGCGGCCGGCGGTCTTGGCTTCCTTGACGCCCTTCTCGGTCAGGTCGACATCGGTCCAGCCGGTGAAGCGGTTTTCCAGGTTCCACGTGGATTCGCCGTGGCGCATGAATACGATTTTGTACATAGGCTCTTCAGATAAAAAAATTGGCGGGAAATATCGATCCAGCTTCTATTTTATAATGCGACGATTCAATTCAGTTCAACCGACGGAAACTTCGTGAAATTCATCCTTGACCATATCTTCGTTGTTGCGATCGCCGTGATTTCCGGCGCTGCCCTGTTGTGGCCCGCGATCGCTCCGCGCGGCCGCCGCGCCACCCACCTGCAAGCGACCCAGATGATGAACCGTGGCAAAGCCACGGCCGTGATCGACGTGCGCAGCAGCGAGGAGTTCGCCGCAGGCCACTTGCGCGACGCAAAAAACATTCCGCTGGCAGACTTGGCCAATCGCATCGGCGAGTTGGACAAGTCGAAAACCAAGACCGTGATCGTGGTCTGCCAGAGCGGCGCCCGTGCCGACAAGGCGGCGCGCCAGCTCAAGGCGGCCGGCTTCGAAGACGTCTACAGCCTGGATGGCGGCATCGCGGCCTGGACGGCTGCCGGCCTGCCCGTGACCAAATAACTGTTCGAAAGGATTACCGATGACTGCACATGTCGTTCTCTACCACACCGCGGCCTGCCCCTATTGCGTGCGCGCCGAGCGCCTGCTGGAAGCCAAGGGCGTGACCGACATCGAGCGCATCCGCGTCGACCTCGACCCGGAACAGCGCGCCATCATGATGCAACGCACCGGCCGCCGCACCGTGCCGCAGATCTACGTCGGCGACACCCACGTCGGCGGCTTCGACGACCTGTACGCGCTCGACCAGGCCGGCCGCCTGGATCCGCTGCTGAAGGGCGAGGCAGCCTGAACCCGAGCCTGAAACGCACTTGACGGCGGGGCGCCGGCAACGCTATTGAATCCGAGTTGGTTTTGATACAATTGCCGACGCCTTGACACTCAAGCACGGGCGAGACTTGCCCTTTACATAATTAACGAAAGCGTTCCATGGCTGACGAAAACCTGCAACCCGTGTTCCAAATCCAGCGTATCTACCTGAAAGATATGTCGCTGGAACAACCGAATTCCCCGGCGATCTTCCTCGAGCAGGAAGCGCCGACCATCGAGGTCTCGCTGGACGTCGGCGCCGAAGGGATCGCCGATGGCATCTACGAATCGACCGTGACCATCACCGTGACCGCCAAGGTCAAGGACAAGGTCGCCTTCCTGGTCGAGGGCAAGCAGGCCGGCATCTTCGAAGCCCGCAACATCCCGGCTGACCAGATGGATCCGCTGCTGGGCATCGGCTGCCCGAACATCATCTATCCTTACCTGCGTAGCAACATCGCCGATTTCATCACCCGTGCCGGCTTCCCGCCCGTGCACCTGGCTGAAATCAACTTCGAAGTGTTCTACCAGCAGCGCCGCCAGGCGCTGGCCGAACAGGCTGCCGCGGCTGGCACCCCGGCTGGCAACCAGTAATACCTCCCGGGCTTCCGGCTTTGCCTGCACCAGGCGAAGCCGGGAGCTTGTTGTTCCCGTCCTGCCTTTTGGCGCGTGTCGTTTTCCCAAAGGCCTGTCATGCTCTGCGTCCGTTTCCCTTACCGTGTCATCGCAGGCAGCATCCTGATGCTGGCGTCCTGTGCGGCCGCGGCATTCGACTTCAAGACGGTGGGCGCGCATTCCGTGATCCTGTACGACGCCCCGTCCATCAAGGGCGGCAAGCTGTTCATCGCCCCGAGCGGCATGCCGGTCGAGGTCATGATCAGTTATGGCGACTGGGTCAAGGTGCGCGACGCCGCCGGCGATCTCGCCTGGACCGAAGCGCGCGGCCTGTCCGCCAGACGCAATGTGATCGTGCGCGTGGCTTCCGCCCGCGTCCGCGCCGCACCGGAAGACAATGCCCCCGTCGTGATGACGGCCGATAAGAACGTCCTGCTCGAACTGGTCGATCCGGAAGCCGGCCCGTGGGTGCGCGTGCGCCACCGCGACGGCATCGCCGGCTACGTCAGGGCGTCCGACGTCTGGGGAATCTGACCCTGCCCACCACATGCACGAAACCAAACAATCCCAACCCATCACTGTCCTCGGCGCCGGCGCCTGGGGCACGGCGGTCGCGATCGCGCTGGCCGCCCGTCATGACGTCCTGCTGTGGGGCCGCAACCCCGAGCAGATGGCCGCCACCGAAGCGGCGCGCGACAACCTCGCTTACCTGCCCGGCCATCCGCTGCCGCCGTCGCTGCGCGTGTCCGCCGATTTCGAGGCGGCGCTGGCCCACGTGACCGAAGCCGCCCCCGGCACCACGCCGCTGCTGATCGCGGCCTGCCCGGTGGCCGGCCTGCGCCCGCTGCTCGAACAGCTCAAGGGCCGCAACATCCCGAACGTCGTCTGGCTGTGCAAGGGTTTCGAATACGGCACCGGCCTGTTGCCGCACCAGGTGGTGCGCGAAGTGCTGGGTGACAGCGTGCCCGGCGCGGCCCTGTCCGGCCCGTCGTTTGCCCAGGAAGTGGCGCGCGGCCTGCCTTGCGGACTGACGGTGGCGTCCAGCTCGGCCGAGCTGCGCGAACGCGTGGTCTCCCTGGTGCACGGCGGCAGCGTGCGCGTGTACGCCTGCGACGACATGGTTGGCGTGGAAGTGGGCGGCGCGGTGAAGAACATCCTGGCCATCGCCACCGGCGCGGCCGACGGCCTGGGCCTGGGCCTGAACGCGCGCGCGGCCCTGATCACGCGCGGGCTGGCCGAGATCACCCGCCTCGGCATCACCCTCGGCGCCCAGCCGGCCACCTTCATGGGCCTGACCGGCATGGGCGACCTGATCCTGACCTGCACCGGCGACCTCTCGCGCAACCGCCGCGTCGGCCTGGCGCTGGCCCAGGGCAAGCAGCTCGACGCCATCGTCAAGGAACTCGGCCACGTGGCCGAAGGCGTGCCCTGCGCCAAGGCCGTGCGCGAACTGGCGGCGAAGCTCGGCGTGGACATGCCGATCACCAATGCGGTGGCCGGCGTGCTGTTCGATGGCGCCTCGGTGCAGGAAACCGTGGATCAGTTGCTGGCGCGCGATCCGCGCAACGAGTTGGCTTGATTGGTATGTGGGCACGCATCCCAGGCCACTGGCCTGAGATGCCCCACCGCGTTCCGTGAAAATTCAGCCGTTCGACGCCGGGCGTGCGTCGCGGTGGGTCGGCCCGCCGCTGTTGTCGCCCGGGTGCAGCAGGATGGTCATCAGGGCCACGGCGTCCTGGTTGGCGCGCACCGCATGCGGCTCGCCGCCGGCCAGGTAGACCATTTCGTTCGGCCGCAGGATGGTGGTACGGCCGTGGGCGTCGAACGCGATCTCTCCTTCCAGGCACAGCAGCGTCATTTCCCCTTCGACCCGGTGCTCGGGCAGCGGCTTCTCTTTCGGCAGCACCAGCCGGATCAGTTCCATATGATCGGTCTTGATCAGTGCGATCGATGTGAAGTTCGCGATGTCGTCTTCGCCCCGCTCAAGTGCGATGCATTCGCCGGATCTTGCATGCTGCAAGGCCATGGTGTTCTCCTTAATTACGCTGTCTCGTCAAATGTCTGCGGCACCCCGCGCAGCCAGTTGACCAGCGCGGTGGCGTCCTTGAAACCTTGCGCGAGCTGGGGCACCAGTTTTTCCGGTGCGTTGACGTCGAGCTTGACCTCGATCCAGACGAAATAGCTCTTGAGCTTCAGGTATTCGACCAGCGGATGGTTCGGGTCGAAGCCTTTCGGCGGACGCTGCAGTTTGTCTTCCGGGTTCAGGTCGCCGTAGGTCTCGCGCAGATGTTTATTCTTCAACATTTTGCTGAAACCTGTCGCATCGTTGACCACGTGTTCGCGGATCGCCTTCAGGCGCGGCGCCGGCGGCAGGTATTCGCCGGCGCCGAACAGCAGGGTGCCRTCGGCTTCGATATGGAAGTAATAGGTCGGGCCGCCGGCTTCGCTGGGACGACGCTTGTCGCCCGGCGCGATGCCGGCCGAGAAATGCGTTTTATATGGCGTCTTGTCGTGCGAAAAGCGGGTATCGCGCTGGAAGCGGAACATCGCCTTCTTCGGATCGCAGGCCGCCACCTGGCGGTCGAACTTCGAGATCTCCCGGATCAGTTGCGTCAGCGTCTCGAGGAACTCGGCGCGCAGGATGTCGTAGCGGGGCTTGTTCCAGAGGAACCAGGGACGGTTGTTGTTGTCCTTGAGTTCGGTAAGGAATTGCGTCAGGTCGTGCAGATGCATAAGTTTTTCTTATTCAACAAAAGGAGTCAGGGGGTCTGGCGCGGGCGGCGGCCGACCGTGACGTCGAGGATGGACTGGCGGTTCTTGCGCATCACCGTCATCTTCGACTTGCCGCCGGGCGGCAGCTCGGCGATCAGGTTCAGCATGTCGTTGGTGCTGGACACCTTCTTGCCGTCCACCGCCAGCAGGATGTCGCCGGGGCGCATGCCGGCGCGGTCGGCCGGGCCGCCGCGCACCACGCCGGCGATGATGGCGCCGCTGTCGCGCCCGAGGCCGAAGCTGTCGGCCAGTTCCGGCGTGATGTCCTGGGATTCGATGCCGATCCAGCCGCGCACCACCTGGCCGTGCTTGACGATGGAATCGAGCACGTTCTTGGCCGTCGAAACGGGAATCGCGAAGCCGATGCCGACCGAGCCGCCGGTCTGGGAATAGATCGCCGAATTGATGCCGAGCAGGTTGCCATGGGTGTCGACCAGGGCGCCGCCCGAGTTGCCGAAGTTGATCGCGGCGTCGGTCTGGATGAAATTCTCGAAGTGGTTGATGTGCAGGTTGTTGCGGCCCAGCGCCGAGATGATGCCGAGGGTGACGGTCTGGCCGACGCCGAAGGGATTGCCGATCGCCAGCACGACGTCGCCGACCCGCGCCGCATTCGTATCGCCCAGCACGATCACCGGCAGCTTGTCCGCCTTGATGCGGATCACGGCGAGATCCGTTTCCGGATCGGTGCCGACGATGCTGGCCGCGGCCTTGCGGCCATCGGCGAGGCCGACCTCGATCTCGTCGGCGCCTTCGACCACGTGGTAATTGGTCAGGATATAGCCGTCGGCGCTGACGATCACGCCCGAGCCCAGGCTGGCCATCTGTTCCTGCGGCGGCAGCTTGTCGCCGAAGAAGCGGCGGAAGAAGGGATCCTTCAGCAGCGGGTGGGTCTCGCGCAGGGCCTTGCTGGTCAGGATATTGACCACCGCCGGCATCGCGCGCGCCGCGGCATCGCGGTAGCTGCCCGGCGCCGCGCCATTGGGCGCCTGCAGCACCGGCACCCCGCGGCCGGGACCGCCGATCCCGACCTGGGTCGGCGCCCGCTGCACCGACAGCGCTCCCAGCCACTCCGGACGCAAGGCCGCGATCACGGCATAGATGCCGAGGACGATCGTGACGGTTTGCGCGAACAGGAGCCAGGTGCGCCGCATGCCAGCTACTTTATCGGCTCTTCAGCGAGTCGCGGATTTCGCGCAGCAGCAGGATTTCTTCCGCGGTGGCGGCCGCTGCCGCCGCTTCTTCCTTGCTGACGAAGGTGCTACGCATCCGGTTCATCAAACGTACCATCTGAAAGATGATGAAGGCCAGGATCAGGAAGTTCAGCAAGACGGTCAGAAAATTACCGTAGGCCAGCACCGCCCCGGCTTTCTTCGCCTCGGCCAGCGGCAGGCCGTAGGCCTGTCCGTTCAAGGGCAAGTAATAACTGGCGAAGTCGAGACCGCCGAAGATCTTGCCGATCGGTGGCATGATCACATCCTGCACCAGCGAATCGACGATTTTCCCGAACGCCCCGCCGATGATCACGCCGACGGCCAGGTCGACGACATTGCCCTTCATCGCGAATTGCTTGAACTCCTGCATCATTCCCATTTACGCCTCCCTTTACGTGTTGGACATCCTCCAATGATGATACCCGAAAGGCCGGGTTGCTCCAGCCCCAGAATGTTCGCTTTGCCCCGGCAAGGCAGACGGGAAAATGCACATTTGGAAGTCATCATGACCGTAAGAACGTTTTTTCTTTAATTTGCAAAACTGTTCACATATAATCGACTGTTGCAATAAAGGTTTTTACCTATTTGCAATCTATTGCATTGCAGCATTTCGCATTTGACGAATGGAGTTGGTATGAGTAATGAGAAGCAGGTCGATACAGGCCGGCGAGGCTTGCTCGTGGCTACATGCGCGGCGGGCGGCGTTGTCGGTGTTTCAACGGCCGGAGTTCTGGTAAGTACTTTCCAGCCTTCGGAGCGAGCGAAGGCGGCCGGCGCGCCGGTCGAGGTGGACATCTCCGACGTCAAGCCTGGCGAACTGAAAGTGGTGGAATGGCGAGGCAAGCCCGTCTGGGTCCTGCGCCGTACCCCTGAAATGCTGGCGAGTCTGCCGAAGAACGACAATCTGGTCGCCGATCCGAAATCGGAAAAGCCGTACCAGATGGAGACGCCTTCCTACGCCAAGAACGAAACCCGGTCGCGCCAGGAGCACAAGGAAGTGCTGGTCGCGGTCGGTATCTGCTCCCACCTGGGCTGCTCGCCCTCTTCCCGCTTTGCCGAAGGTCCGCAGCCGAACCTGCCGGACGACTGGCACGGCGGCTTCCTGTGCCCTTGCCACGGGTCGACCTTCGACCTGGCCGGCCGCGTTTTCAAGAACAAGCCGGCGCCGGCCAATCTCGACGTCCCCCCGTACATGTACCTGTCCGATAACAAGATCCTGATCGGCAAAGACGAGAAAGGCGAGGCATAAGATGGGCGCAGCTTTCAAGGAAACCAAACTCCCGGCCGATGCGCCGAAGAGCCAGAAAGCGCTGGCCTGGGTCGACGACCGCTTCCCCCTGTCGAAGCTGTGGAACGATCAATGGGGCAAGTACTACGCCCCGAAGAACTTCAACGTCTGGTATATCTTCGGCTCGCTGGCCATGCTGGTGCTGGTGCTGCAGATCGTCACCGGCATCTTCCTGACCATGCACTACAAGCCGGACGCCGCCCTGGCCTTCGGTTCGGTCGAATACATCATGCGTGAAGTCCCGTGGGGCTGGCTGGTGCGCTACATGCACTCGACCGGCGCCTCGATGTTCTTCATCGTGGTCTACCTGCACATGACCCGCGCGCTGCTGTACGGTTCCTACCGCAAGCCGCGCGAGCTGATCTGGCTGTTCGGTTTCGCCACCTTCCTGTGCCTGATGGCCGAGGCCTTCTTCGGCTACCTGCTGCCCTGGGGCCAGATGTCGTACTGGGGCGCCCAGGTGATCGTCAACCTGTTCAGCGCCATCCCGCTGATCGGCCCGGACCTGTCGCTGTGGATCCGCGGCGACTACGTGGTGTCGGACGCGACCCTGAACCGCTTCTTCGCCTTCCACGTGATCGCGATCCCGCTGGTCCTGCTGGGCCTGGTGGCCGCCCACCTGATCGCACTGCACGAAGTCGGCTCGAACAACCCGGACGGCATCGAGGTCAAGGAAAACCTCGGCCCGGACGGCCATGGCGTCGACATGATCCCGTCGCACCCCTACTACACCACCAAGGACCTGTTCGGCGTCTCGGTATTCCTGTTCATCTACAGCGCGGTGATCTTCTTCGCGCCTGAAATGGGCGGCTACTTCCTGGAGTACAACAACTTCCTGCCGGCAGACTCGATGAAGACCCCGCCGCACATCGCGCCGACCTGGTACTTCACGCCCTTCTACTCGGTGCTGCGCGCCACCACCTCCGACTTCATGTGGGTCGTGATGGCCGGCGTGGCCGCCTATGTCGTGTTCATCTGGCTGCGTTCGCGCCTGTCGTACAAGACCAAGATGGCCATCACCGCGATCGCCGTGGTACTGGAAATCGGCATGCTGTTCCTGGATGCGAAAGTGTGGGGCGTGGTGCTGTTCGGCTCCTCCGTCGTGATCCTGGCCCTGCTGCCGTGGCTGGACCACTCGCCGGTGAAGTCGATCCGCTACCGCCCCAGCTGGCACAAGTACGTGTACCTGGTGTTCGCCATCGCCTTCGTCGCGCTGGGCTACCTCGGCACCCAGCTGCCGACCCCGGCCTACACCTTGATCGCCCAGGCCTGCACCCTGATCTACTTCAGCTTCTTCCTCCTGATGCCGTGGTGGAGCGCCTCTGGCCGGTTCAAGCCGGTACCGAGCCGCGTGACCTTCACTCCTCATTGACCGCCACGGAAAAGGACAACCATGAATTTTTCGAAGAAGCTGCTCGCGGTCCTTGCCCTGCTGCCGGGATTCGTCTTTGCGAACGAAGGGACCTTCCCGCTGGACCGCGCACCAGAACGCACTGATGTTGCGTCACTGCAGAACGGCGCCAAGCTGTTCGTCAACTACTGCCTGAACTGCCATTCGGCGTCGGCAATGCGCTACAATCGCCTGCGGGACCTGGGCTTGTCTGAAGACCAGATCAAGAACAACCTGCTGTTCTCCGGCGAGAAGGTAGGCGACATGATGACGATCGCGATGCGCCCTGCGGACGCGAAAGCCTGGTTCGGCGCGGTGCCGCCGGACCTGTCGGTGATCACGCGTGCCCGCGCTTCCGGCGCCGGTTCGGGTGCGGACTACCTGTACACCTACCTGCGCACTTTCTACAAGGACGATACCCGCCCCACCGGCTGGAACAATATGGTGGTGCCGAACGTCGCCATGCCGCACGTGCTGTGGCAGCTGCAGGGTGTGCGCACCGCCAAAATGGTCGAGGAAGCCGATCCTCACGAGCACGGCAAGACGGTGCACAAGTTCGCCGGTTTCGAACAGGTCAGCAAGGGCGAGCTCACGCCGCAGGAGTTCGATACCCAGGTGGCCGACCTGGTCGCCTACATGAACTGGATGGCCGAGCCGTCGCAGGACCTGCGCAAGCGGCTGGGCGCAATCGTGTTGCTGTTCCTTGCTGTTTTCGCTTTCCTTGCCTGGAGATTGAACGCTTCTTATTGGAAAGACGTAAAGTGATGTGATTGCCCGGTTATAATGCGGGCAATTATTATCTGGGGTGAGCCGCTCGGCGCTTCACCCCTTTGTTTCTTGAAGGAACTATAAACCATGATGGTTCTCTACTCCGGCACCACGTGCCCGTTCTCCCAGCGCTGCCGCCTGGTCCTGTTCGAAAAGGGCATGGACTTCGAAGTGCGCGACGTGGACCTGTTCAACAAGCCCGAGGACATCTCGACGATGAACCCGTACGGCCAGGTACCGATCCTGGTCGAACGCGAGCTGATCCTGTACGAATCGAACATCATCAACGAGTACATCGACGAGCGCTTCCCGCATCCGCAGCTGATGCCGGCCGACCCACTGATGCGCGCCCGCGCCCGCCTGATGCTGTTCAACTTCGAAAAAGAGCTGTTCGTGCACGTGAACACGCTCGAGAACGAGCGCAGCAAGGTCGGCGACAAGAGCCACGACAAGGCGCGCGCCGAAATCCGCGATCGCCTGACCACCCTGGCTCCGCTGTTCCTGAAGAACAAGTACATGCTGGGCGACGAGTTCTCGATGCTCGACGTCGCCATCGCCCCGCTGCTGTGGCGCCTGGATCACTACGGCATCGAGCTGTCGAAGACCGCCGCCCCGCTGATGAAGTACGCCGAGCGTATCTTCTCGCGTCCGGCCTACATCGAAGCGCTGACGCCGTCCGAAAAGGTCATGCGCCGCTAAGCGCCTACGGCGCTTTCGAGCTTCGTCCGGCACACCGGACACCGTTGCACGCCAGTTTTCGACGCCTTGTGGCGAATCGGATTACACTGGCGTGTAACAACTTGTAAGCAAATAGATCCTGAACATGCCAGACATCTCCACCAAGCCATATCTGCTGCGCGCCATCTACGAATGGTGCACGGACAGCGGCTACACGCCTTACCTGGCGGTCAAGGTCGACGCCGCCACCACGGTTCCGATGGAATACGTGAAGAAAGGCGAGATCATCCTCAACATCAGCTACGGCGCAACCTCCGGGCTGAAGATGGACAACGACGCAATCACCTTCCGGGCACGCTTCAACGGCGTCTCGCGCGAACTCTATATTCCGGTGCAAAACGTGCTGGCGATCTACGCCAACGAAAACGGCCAAGGCATGGCCTTCGATGTCAGCACCACCGCGGCCGACATGGCGCCGCCGGCATCTGCCCCTTCTTCCGAAGCAGCCGCCGCACCGGGACCGGGGCTGTCCGCCGTGCCGGGCAAGACGTCCAGCGCGCCGAGCGCCGAGGTGTCGCATCTTCCCGACGGCGACAATGAGCCTCCCAAAAAAGGTGGCCGTCCGACGTTGACCAGGATCAAATAAGGGTATAATCCTGGCCACATTGCCGGCTTAGCTCATCAGGTAGAGCAGTTGATTTGTAATCATCAGGTGGCGGGTTCGAGTCCTGCAGCCGGCACCAGAACACAGCAATAAAAGAATGCCTTACGTGTCGATCACGTAAGGCATTTTCTTTTACAGCAGCGCCAACGCGGGCATCCCCTCCTTGCCCAACCAGGTCGTCTCGAAACGCCGCCGCACCAGCCGCAGCGACACCTCGTCCCCGCGCTGCCGATACACCTCCATCAGCCCCCGCAGCGCCCAGCCATTGCTCGGCGTACGCGCCAGTGCCGACCGGAACACCGT
Organism: Massilia sp. 05N420; assembly: GCF_056397205.1. NCBI lineage: Bacteria > Pseudomonadati > Pseudomonadota > Betaproteobacteria > Burkholderiales > Oxalobacteraceae > Massilia > Massilia sp. 05N420. The sequence continues at coordinate 133,694 of NZ_JBFTMX010000004.1, read as the reverse complement.
CTCGGCCTCATCGACCCGACCGGAACGCAGCAGCGCCACGCCCAGCGACTGCCGCGTCGGGTAGTACCAGTACGGCGGCTCCATATAAGGCAGGCTGTCCTGCGCCGCTACGGCTTCGCGATAGGAGGCCAATGCCAGCGGAACATCACGCGTCGCGTCGGCCAGGCGGCCGGTGGCGACGTAACGGGCGGTCCTGACGATATCCTTGGCCGGCACGTTCCAGTCCGTGAAAGGCTTGAAGTCGGTCGTGCGCTCGATCGCCGTCAACGCGTCGATTTCGCGCCGGGCATCGACGGCCATGCCTTTGCGCGCGTAGCCGACGGCGCGCGCGTAGTGCCACATCGCCTTCACCAGTACCAGGTCTGGCCCAGGATCCGGCAAGGCGATGAGCGTGTCCGGATCGCTGAACTGCACGTAAGAGAAATACGGTGCGGCCTTCACCGGCTGGATCGGGGGGAACTGCGCGACCAGTTCGTGCGGCAGCGACTTGTCCAGCTTGTCCGCCGCCGCGATGGCGGTCTTGCCATCGCCGCCCATCAGCGCCGATACCATCACGAAGTGGATGTTGTGCGGATAGTAGGCGCCCTTGTAGACCGGGTCGCTGGCGGAGCGGCCAAAGTAGCGTTCGTCGGTGGCGACGGCGTCGATATTGGCTGCCAGCGATTCCTTGTACATGCCGAGCCGATAGTAGATGTGCGAGGGCATGTGCACGATGTGGCCGGCGCCGGGAATCTGCTTCGCCAGCAGGCGCGCATAGGGCAAGGCGCGCTCCGGGCTCGACGATGCTTCGACCGCGTGGATGTAGTAGTGGGCGGCGCCAGGGTGACTGGAATTGCGCGCCAGGACCGTCTCGAGGGCCGCGATCATCTCGGCGGTCCTGCCCTTGGGCCGGGTACCGCCGGCCTGCCAATAATCCCAGGGCGACAGGTCCATCAGCGATTCCGCGTACAGGACCTGGATGGTGTCGTCGGCCGGCCAGGCGCGTGCCGCCTCTCGCATGGCGTCTGCATAAGCCTTGTCGAGATGAGCGCGGTCGTCGACCGGCGCATCGGCATAGCGCTGGGCGACGGCGCGGATCAGCGCCTGCTCATGCGGCCTGGCATGGCCTGCCAGCTGCAGGGCGCGCGAGGCCGCGGCATGGGCCGGCGCGACCGCCTCCGGAAACATCGGCGCATTGATGTTCGGACCGAGCGCCAGCGCTTCGCCCCAGTAGCACATCGCGCAGCCCGGATCGATGCGCGATGCGGCGCGGAAGGCGCGCACGGCCTCGGCATGGTTGAAGGCGAACATCAGGCGCATGCCCTGGTCAAAATAGGCTTGGGCCCGCGGGCTGGCGGCGCTGACCGGCACGTGCAGCTTGCCGAGATTCCCGTACAGCGGCGGCATCGAGCTGTCGCGCACGGCCGGCAATTGCTGGCCAGGCTGGAAAGGACGGGTCTCGGTCGGGTAGGGTTGCTGAGGCGGCTGCTGGGCCTGCAGCAGGCTGACCAGCAGCACGGGACGCCCGGGCGGGGCTTGTGTGCAGTTCGCAACGCCGGCGAACAGGGGATCAAAGTCCGGACGTTCGGCGGATGTTGGCGCCAGGACAGGCAGCAAGGTGGCGCCGACGCCGACGCCGACGCCGGCGAGCATGGCGGCAAACTGGTGCTTTCGCATGATCCACTCCCGTCAGAGAAAAACCTTGCGCGCGGCCCGAAGGACGGACTTGGAGTACTGTCCCCGCAATCGGCCAACATAAGGAGAATAGCAATGCTGACGCAGAAAACCAAGGACACCGTCAAAGCCACCGCCCCTGTCCTTGCGGCCCACGGCTACGACATCATCAAGCATTTCTACCGCAGCCTGCTCGGCACCCATCCGGAACTGAAGAACGTCTTCAACATGCGCCACCAGGAGCGTGGACAGCAGCAGCAGGCGCTGGCGCGGGCGGTGTATGCGTATGCGGCCAACATCGAGGATCCGAGCTGCCTGGCGGCGGTGCTGGAAGGCATCGCCAACAAGCACGCCAGCCTGGGCGTGAAGCCGGAGCAGTATCCGGTTGTCGGCGAGCATCTGCTGGGGTCGATCAAGGCCGTGCTGGGCGACGCCGCGACCGAGGACATCATCTCGGCCTGGGCCCAGGCCTACGGCAACCTGGCCGACATCCTGATGGGACGCGAGGCCGAATTGCGCGAGCAGCGGGCAGATACGCCGGGCGGCTGGACGGGATGGCGGGAGTTCGTCGTCAGGGCCAAACAGCCGGAGAGCGATGTCATCACCTCCTTCGTGCTGGAGCCGGCCGACGGCCAGCCGGTCGTGAATTTCGAGCCGGGACAATACATCAGCGTGGCGGTGCAGGTGCCGCGCCTGGGCTTGCAGCAGATCCGCCAGTACAGCCTGTCCGACGCGCCGAACGGACGCAGCTACCGCATCTCGGTCAAGCGCGAAGGCGGGCCGGATCCGGCCTCGGAAGGCTATGTGTCGACCCTGCTGCACGACCATGTGCAGGTGGGGGACAGCGTACTGCTGGCGCCGCCCTACGGGAATTTTTTCGTCGACGTGAACGCGACCACGCCCGTGGTCCTGATCAGCGGCGGGGTCGGGCTGACGCCGATGATCAGCATGCTGAACCGCGTGCTGCAGTCGCCGGGCCGCGAGATCGTGTTCGTGCACGGCGCCCGCAACAGCGCGGTGCATGCGATGAAGGACCATCTGCGCGCGACGGCCCTGCGGCATCCGAACTTCAGGACCTTCACCTTCTATAACGAGCCGCTGCCGCAGGATCAGGCCGGCCGGGACTTCGATTTTCCGGGACTGGTCGATATCGACCGGATCGCCAGCGCCATCCTGCTGCCGGATGCCGACTATTACATCTGCGGCCCGATCCCTTTCATGCGCCTGCAGCACGATGCGCTGATCGCGCGCGGGATCAGGGAGACCCGCGTGCACTACGAAGTCTTCGGCCCCGACCTGTTCGCGGAATAAGAGCGTCTCAGCGCGGCGCGACCGTGCAGCAGTCGACCCCGTCGCGCCTGCCGAAACCGAAGCGCACCGGCAGGAACAGCTCGATCACCCCGGCATTGGTGCGCGCATGCATGGACACCTCGTCCACCGTGAAGCCGCCGCCCGCCAGCGCCAGCGGCAGCATCAGCTGGTCGCCCAGGTATTCCGCGACCGCGGCGTTCGAGGACAGATACTGGCGCGCGCGCTGCACCACCTGGCGGGCGACGTTCTCGGCCGAGACGGATTTTTCGCCGAAGGCCGTGAATACCTCGGTCGTGTGCGCGTAGTCGAAGGTCAGCATCAGGGCATTGCCCGGTCCCTGCTCCGCCGGCAGGCTGCGGTTCAGGAGCTGGTCCTCGCCCCAGTTCATGGCCTTGCCGACGCACTCCAGCTCGCGCTGCGCGACCCGCCCCGGGATGCCGGCGATGAAGCATTCGGCATACGCGGCCCGGCGCTCGCCGCGCTCCATCCATTCGTGCGGACGCAGTTGCGCGCAGGGGCTGACGCTGGCGACCACCTCGCCGCCGCCGGCCGGATAGAAACCGAAGCGTTCCAGCCGCACGTCGATCCGCGCGCCCATCTCGGCCATGGCGCGGCAATAGGCGCGCTGCAGGAACTGGACCGGCGGCGCCATCGGATTATGGGTGCCGCCCGACAGCCTCAGGGTCGAGGGCCGTTCGGCCGTGAGCAGCGCCGGCAGCACGGTCTGCAGCACCAGGGTGCAGCTGCCGGCGGTGCCGATCGCGAAGCGGTAGTCGCCGCCCTGGACTTTATCGGGGACGAACTCCAGCTCCTGGCTGCCGACCGACGCGCCCTTGACCTCGGCGCCGCAGATCCGGCTGGCGGCCTGCACCGCCACCAGGTGCTGGCGCATCAGGCCGGGCTTGGCGCGCCGCGCACGGATGTTCCGGATGCGGAAGGGCCGGCCGGTGATCATCGCCAAGGTCAGCGCGCTGCGCAGGATCTGGCCGCCGCCTTCGCCCGTCGATCCATCCAGTTCGATCATGTTCATCCTTTCACGCACACGACCTGCTTCAGCGTGTGCACCACTTCGACCAGGTCGCTCTGCGCCTGCATCACGGCGTCGATGTTCTTGTAGGCCATCGGGATCTCGTCGATCACGCCTTCGTCCTTGCGGCACTCGACGCCTTCGGTCGCCTTGACCTGGTCGTCCACCGAATAGCGGCGCTTGGCTTCGGTGCGGCTCATGGTGCGGCCTGCGCCGTGGCTGCAGCTGTTGAAACTCTCCGGATTACCCTTGCCGCGCACGATATAGCTCTTCGCCCCCATCGAGCCCGGAATGATGCCGAGCTCCCCTTCGCGCGCCGATACGGCGCCCTTGCGGGTCACCAGCACATCCTTGCCGAAGTGGTGCTCCTTCTGCACGTAGTTGTGGTGGCAGTTCACCGCTTCCACGTGGGTCTCGAAGGGTTTCGTGATCACCGTGCGTACCGCCGCGATCAGGTTCCGCATCATCACTTCACGGTTCATGCGGGCGAATTTCTGGGCCCAGCCGACCGCTTCGATGTAGTCGTCGTAGTGCCGCGTCCCCTCCGGCAGATAGGCCAGGTCCTGGTCCGGCAGGTTGATGAAGTGGGTCCGCATGTCCTGCTTGGCCTGCTCGATGAAGTGGGTGCCGATCGCATTGCCGACGCCGCGCGAGCCCGAGTGCAGCATGAACCAGACGAAGCCCTGCTCGTCGAGGCAGATCTCGATGAAGTGGTTACCGGTTCCGAGCGTTCCCAGGTGCTTGTAGTTGTTCGTGTTGCGCAGCCGCGGCGTCTTCTGGCAGATGACGTCGAATTCGTCCTTCAGTGCCATCCAGGCCGTGTCGACGGCTTGCGGCGGCGAATCCCACGAGCCCTTGTCGCGTCCCTTGAAGCCGCGCGTCTTGGGCGACATCCCGTGCGGCACCGAGCGCTCGATCGCGCTGCGCAGCTGCCCGAGCTTGTCCGGCAGGTCGTTGGCGCTGAGCGTGGTTTTGGCGGCCATCATGCCGCAGCCGATGTCGACCCCGACCGCGGCCGGGATGATCGCGCCCAGTGTCGGGATCACGCTGCCGATGGTCGATCCCTTGCCCAGGTGGACGTCGGGCATCGCCGCCATGTGCTTGTAGATGAAGGGCATGCGCGCCGTGTTCGCCAGCTGGCGCTTGGCTTCTTCCTCGACCGGCACGCCGCGGGTCCACATCTTGACCGGACGGCCCCCTTCTACGTTCAGGACATCGTAGTGTTCGGTTTTCATCTCATTTCTTCCTGTTCATCGTCGCTCGCCCCGCTGATCCCGATGTCGGGATCGGGATCTCCAGGGCTTCAAACAGGTATATGGGGTGTTGTCCGAGTATGCGAAGGCCTATCCCTCGATTTGGACAATGGAGAGAACTGCAGGGCCAAGAATCCTGCGCTTCATACCGCCGATGCTGCAGTCTGTCGCAATCCGCGGTTTCTCCCGGTTTCCCGAGCCTATAGTGGATTCATCGGCAAACCAACTGGAGAATACGTCATGAACAAACTGCTCGGCACCGCATTCCTGGCCACCGCTTTCTCGATCGGGACGCATGCCGCCTGGGCGGACGACATCGTGCGCGAAAACCGTCCGGTCGACGCCAGGGTCTCGAAGATCCACCTGGGAGGCATCGTCCGCCTGAACGTGCGCCAGGGGCCGACGGCGTCGCTGGTGGTGTCGGGCGACCGCCGTTACGTCTCGAAGATCACGACCACCCAGCGCGGCGATACCCTGTCGATCGATACCGAAAGCGGCAATCACGTGAACTTCGGGCGCAATTCGGGCGAGCTGCGCGCCGACCTGACGGTGCCGAACCTGCAGGAATTCGTCTCGGAGGGCGTGGGCCAGAGCGAGGTCTCGGGCTTCAGCGGCGACAGGCTGGTGGTGTCGCTGGACGGCGCGGGCGCGGTCAAGGTCAGCGGCCAGTACCGCGACATCGATGCCCGCCTGGGCGGCGTCGGCGGCCTGACACTCAACACCACGGGCCAGGCCGACCGTATCGAGGTCAAGCTCGGCGGCGCCGGCCAGATCAGCGTGAGCGGCCAGACCAAGGTGCTCCGCGCCCACCTGGGCGGCGTCGGCAGCCTCGACGCCCAGCAGCTGCGCGCCKATTCGGTCGACCTGGACATGTCCGGCCTGGGCGGCGCCAGCGTGTTCGCCAGGACCGCCGCCAACGTCAACCTGAACGGCATGGGTTCGGCCACCGTCTACGGCAAGCCGGCGACGCGCAACGCCACCACGAATGGCTTCGGGAAGGTGAGCTGGCAGTAAGCGCCGGCTTGCCGGTGGGCTTAGCGGATCACCGTATCGTTCTTCACGGATTTCACGCCCTTCACGCCGCGCGCCAGTTCGACGGCGCGCTGGGCGCTTTCGCGCGAGTCGACGAAGCCGCTCAGCTGGACCGTACCCTTGAAGGTTTCCACCTGAACCTGGGTCGCCTTGACGGTCGGATCGGCGGCAAACGCAGCCTTCACCTTGCCGGTAATGACGGAGTCGTCGATGTATTCGCCAGTGCCTTCACGGGTGGGGGTCGGGGCGCAGGCGACGACCGATACCAGCAGGGTGCCGGCGATGACGGATTGGGCGATAGCGGACTGGAAGCGACGAGTAAAAGCCATGGCAATTCTCCCGAATGATTGAGATTTTTATTATTCCCAATTTCGGTTTAGCCTGTCGCCCGATACTGTTGTGAAAACGGCACCATATGCCTCAAGGGGCGCCGGCGCCGCTTCCCTGCCCTGCCGGCACGGCGTTCGAACGGCTGGCAATCAAGCCGGCCGACAGGTCGCGGCCGATCACCAGCCGCAGGTTGGCGCGGCCGCCCATGCCAACCTCCACCGGCCTGGCGCCGAAGCGCCCGGCCAGCCGCTCGGCCACGCCGCGGAAGGCCGGCTGGTATTCGATACGGGTCTGGCGCACCGCGAAGCCTTTCTCATTGGTCAGCCGCACCACTTTCAGGTCCGGATCGCGCAGCTGGCGCGACATCAGCTTTGCAAGACCCTGGCGCCCGTTGCCGTTGCAGATCTCGAGCGCCGCGACCACGGGCAGGTTCCGGTCCGTCTTCGGCGCCAGCGGCGTAGCCGGCAGCGCCGGTGCGGCCGGCACCGCGCCGCGGGACGGGACCACGCGGCGCAGCTCGAGCATGCCGTTCGGTTTGGTGGCGACTTCGACGAAGGCCCAGTCCTGGTCGGGACGATGGGTCGTCTTGACCGCCTGTTCGATCGCCGGCAGCCTGGCGCCGCCATCGGCAGCGGCGTAATCGGCGCGGAAATCGTGCTCGCGCAGGGCGCCGGCCTGGCGCAGCATCTGCTTTGCGCGCTCGTCCTGGCCAAGCTGCTGCAGGGTCTCGCCGAGGCGCTGCCAGGTGCGGTGGCTCAGCGGGTCGAGCAGGCAGGCCTTTTCCAGCGCGACCAGGGCTTCGTCGTACTGGCCGTTGAGGAAATAGGCATGGCCCAGGTTCCCGAACAGGAAGGCGGTGGCGGTGCCCGAGGCCATGGTGGCGCCGCGCGTCAGGTCGCGCCAGATCGGGATCGCCTTCGCGAAATCGCGCTGTTCGGCGTAGGCGATCGCCAGGCCGTTGCGCGCGTTCACATGGCTCGCATCGGACTTCAGCGCCGCCTGGTAGGCCGCGATGGCTTCGTCGTAGCGGCGCGCAAGATGCAGGTTGCGCCCGCGCACGTACTGCTCGTCGGCGGCGGCAACCGCCTCTGACGCCGTCTCCTGCCGCATGTAGGGACTGCTGCAGGCCAGCAGCATCGCGCCGCAGCACAGCAAGGGCAAGGTATGGGTCAGGATTCGGGTACGCATGACGATCTCCGCGAAAAATCAGTGACTGAGGACGGTGCTGAATGTGCGCGTGAGCTGGATCACGGCGGGGCCGAGCAGGACCATCAGCAAGGTCGGGAAAATGCAGAAGATGAGCGGGAACAGCAGCTTCAAGCCGATCTTGGCGGCCGCTTCCTCGGCGATCACGCGGCGCTTGTTGCGCAGATTCTCCGAATACACGCGCAAGGCGTCGCCGATGCTGGTACCAAAACGCTCCGACTGGATCAGCATGGCGACCAGCGAATCGACGTCGTCCAGGCCGACCCGCAAGGCGAAGTTGCGCAGGCTTTTTTCCTTGCTGAAGCCGGCGCGCATCTCCATCAGCACCAGTTGCAGCTCCTGCGCCAGCGTCACGCTCTTGATGTGGATTTCGGCGGCGACCTTCACCAGCGCCCGCTCCAGGCTCAGGCCCGCTTCCACGCAGACGGTGAGCAGGTCCAGCGCATCCGGAATCGTCTCGAAGATCTCGCGCTTGCGGCGCTGGACCACGCGCGCCAGGACCGCGTTCGGCAGGTAGTATCCGCAGGATGCCGCCAGCAGCAGCAGGAACATGATCCGGGTGCCGCTCGGGCTAGCCGGCATGATCGCGATCGCGATGCCGGCCAGCGCGGGCAGGGTCAGGGCCAGCACGGTCTTCGAGGCGAAGTACAGCGTCGGCGCCGCCGGGTTGCGCCAGCCGGCATTCATGAAGCGGGCGCGCAGGGCCGACTTTTCCCAGCCCTCGTCCGGGATCGACAGCTTGGTCAGCGGGCGCACGGCGCGCACCACCCGCTCCATCCAGCCGCTGCGGCGGTCTGCGCCGTCGTCCGGACGGCCCGTCGATTCCGCCAGGCGGGCACGCAAGGCCTGCGGCGCGAACAGCATCATGCCCAGCCATACCAGGCCGCAGGCGATCGCGAACACGATCAGCAGAAACATCAACTGTGCACTCGTCATCGATGCCTCCTCAGATGCGGATACGGATTACCTTGCGCAGCCATATCACGCCGAAAATGATCATCACCAGCGCATACCAGAGCAGCCGGATGCCGGCCGGGTCGGTCCACAGCGGCTTGATGTAATCCGGATTGATCAGGAGCAGCACGGCGGCCACGCCGAACGGCAGCAGTCCCAGGATCCAGGCCGACATCCTGCCTTCGGCCGACAGCACCCGAACCTGGGCCGCCAGCTTCAGGCGGCCGCGGATGATCTGGCTGATGTTGCCGAGGATTTCAGCCAGGTTGCCGCCGGACTCGCGCTGGATCAGCACCGCGATGATCAGGTAGCGCAGGTCGGTCAGCGGGATACGCGCCGCCATGTTGTGCAGCGCTTCGCTCATCGGCACGCCGTAGTTGATCTCTTCGCGCGCGATGCGGAACTCGCCGCTGAGCGGCTCCGACAGCTCGTTGCCGACGATTTGCAGCACGTTGGTGAACGAATGGCCGGCACGCAGCGCGCGGGCGATGAAGTCGGCCGCTTCCGGCAGCTGTTCCTCGATGCGGGCCAGGCGCCGTACGCGGGCGCGCCGCACCAGCGTCAGCGGCACCAGCGCGAACAGCAGCGCCACGCCGACCTGCAGCGGCAGCGGCATGGGCCATTGCGCGACCAGGAAGACGCCCGCCAGCAGCGCGGCGCCGGAGCACAGCAGGAAAGACTCGACCGACCACTTCTTCCCGGATTGCAGCAGCAACTGGTCGATCCGGTGGGCGAGCGCGGCACGGTGCAGCAGGCGGTCGGCGAGGTCATGGCGGCTGAAGCGGCGTTGCTTCAGGATCGATATGCGTTCGCCGGTACGGCCGGCGCCGCCGGACATCAGCTGAAGGCGGCGCGCCACCCGCTGCGCCGCTGCGCCGTGGGCGCCGACCCACCACAGGTACACGCCTTCGATGCCGAGAATGATGGCAGCGAACAGGAACACCACGAAAGCATAAAAGAGGATGTCCATGCGAGGCTCCGTGAGCACCTAGGTGAAGATCCGGTCCGGGTCGAACGTGTCTTCGGGCACCGGCGCGCCGAACATCCTGAGGCGCTCGGCGAAACGCGGACGCACCCCGGTGGCGCAGAAATGGCCCATCACCTTGCCGTCGGCGTCGACCCCGGTCTGCTCGAAGCGGAAGATTTCCTGCATCGAGATGATGTCGCCTTCCATGCCCGTGATTTCCTGCATGCTCACCACCTTGCGGGTACCGTCGGTCAGGCGCGACGCCTGCAGGATCACGGTGATGGCCGAGCAGATCTGCTGGCGGATCGCGCGCGGCGTCAGGTTCACGCCTGCCATGCTGACCATGTTCTCGAGACGCGCCAGGGCGTCGCGCGGCGTGTTCGCGTGGATCGTCGCCAGCGAGCCCTCGTGACCGGTGTTCATGGCCTGCAGCATGTCGAGCGCCTCGGCGCCGCGCACCTCGCCCAGGATGATGCGGTCGGGCCGCATGCGCAGCGAGTTGCGGACCAGGGCGCGCTGCGTCACCTCGCCCTTGCCTTCGATGTTGGGAGGACGCGTTTCGAGGCGCACCACGTGCGGCTGGCGCAGCTGCAGCTCGGCGGCGTCTTCGATCGTGACGATGCGCTCGTTGCCGGGGATGAAGCCGGAGATCAGGTTCAGCAGCGTGGTCTTGCCACTGCCGGTACCGCCCGAGATCAGGATGTTGACCTTGGCCAGGCCGAGGCTTTCGAGCACCTTGATCATCGGCGGCGTGACGCTCTTCAGCTCCAGCAGGTTCTGCACCGTGAGCGGGGTTGCGCCGAAGCGCCGGATCGATACCAGCGGCCCATCCACCGCCAGCGGCGGGATGATCGCGTTGACGCGCGAGCCGTCCGGCAGGCGGGCGTCGACCATCGGGCTCGATTCATCGACGCGGCGCCCCACGCGCGAGACGATCTTCTCGATGATCTTCATGAGGTGGGCATTGTCGTGAAAACTGATGTCGGTCAGCTCCAGCCGGCCGCGCCGCTCGACGTACACCTTGCTGCAGGTGTTGACCAGGATGTCGGAAACGGTCGGGTCGTTCAGCAGCGGCTCCAGCGGTCCGAAGCCGAGCATTTCGTGCTGGATGTCGAGCACCAGGTGGTGCCGTTCCTGCTGGTTCAGCACGATGCGCTCTTCCTCGATGATGCGCTGGACCAGCAGCGCCAGCTCGTGCTTGAACTGCTCGCTGGTCAGGCGCTTCAGGCGCTCCAGATCGATCCGGTCGAGGATCATCTGGTGCATGGTCTTCTTCAGTTCCTGGTAGGCCTGTTGCGCCACTTCCGGGAGGGAGTGGTGCTGGCGGTCCTCGTCGGTTCCGGACAAACGCTCGCGCAGGGACATGGATCGTCTCCTTCAAAGTTCAGTCATCGCCTTCGCCGCGCCCGAACAGGCGGTCGAGCAGGCCCTTGGTTTCGGTTACGCGGCGCGCGGTCACCACTTCGACCAGGTCGGCCAGGCTGCGCGCCGCGGCGCTGCCGCGCGAGAGCTGCAGGACGGGGATGCCCTGGTTGACCGAGTCGGTGACGGCGACGTAATCGTTGGGAACGGTATGCAGCACCTCGGCGCCGAGCGCCGCGTGCAGGTCCTGAAGCCGCAGGCGTCCGCCCTTCTCGTAGCGGTTGACGATCAGGCGGATGTGATCGGTCACATAACCGAGCGAGCGGAAGATATCCAGCAGGCGCCGCGCATCGCGGATGTCGGGCAAGGCCAGCTGCAGCACCGGGTAGATCGCATCGGTGCTGTCGAGAGCGCGCAGCGAGACGGCATCGATCTGGCGGCCGACGTCGAGCAGGATGTAGTCGTAGTGCTGGCGTGCCACGCGCAGGATGGTGTCGATGTGTTCGGGCTTGGCTTCGGTCGTCTGGCCGGGATCGTCGGCCGCGGCCAGCACGCCGAAGCCGGGCGCCACGTGCACCAGGCAGGATTCGAGAAAGGGGCCGTCGATGCGTGCGATCTGCTGGCACACGTCCGACAGCGTCATCGCCGGCTTCTGGTCGGACACGTACAGCGTGGCGTCGCCGAACTGACGGTGCAGGTCGATCAGCAGCACCTTCCTGTCGGCCAGCGTGGCGAGCGCGTAGCCGAAATTGGTCGAGATGAAGGTCGCGCCGCTGCCGCCCTTGCAGGCGATGAAGGCGAGGATCTTGCCGTCGCGGCTAGAGGCGACGCCGGCGCTGGCGGCAATGCGGTCGATCGCTTCGTGCAGCGCGCGGTGCACCAACGGCAGTTGCAGCACTTCGCGCACGCCCGCACGCATGGCGCGGATCAGGAGCTCGGGGTGGTGATTGTCGGTCAGCAGCATGAAATGCGCTGCCGAGTAATGGCGGGTCAGGCGCTCGAGCAGGTCGCCGTCGGCGACCTCGGCTTCGCTGGTATCGACGATGACGAGGCTGGGCGCCTCAACGAGCGGGCGGTCGAGCGCGTCGCGCAGGCTGACGCGGCTGGCCGCGACATTCAACGGCGGCACGCGCGCAGCTCCTTGGGAGGCGATCTCCGCGTAAAGCTGGGTATCGCGGCTGATCAGCAGGGCTTTCATCGGATTCCTCGGAACAGCAATCGGTCGGGTCCATATCGGGTTGGGGTGGTGCGCGCTGAAGCCAGTCCGGCAAGCGCTGCATCATTTGGCGCCGCTCCCGCCAATCAGCAGCTGCACCGGCTGCTGCCGATCGGCTTCCTTGAACGAACGCTGATAATGCTCGCGGGCCGCGAGGGCGGCTGTGCCGTCCACGCCGGAGGTGGGGTTGGCATTCGCCGCTGCCGCCGGATCGATTACCTGGGCCGCCAGGTTGGCGCGCACCGAGGCGCCGAAGTTGTCTTCGAAATGCGGAGTCGCGCTGCAGCCTTGCAGCAGCAAGACCGCCAGTGCCGCGGCCGCGAGACGATTGCGTGTGATGACCATCGCTTCCTCCTATTTCAGTTCGAAGCCGCCGGCGCTCTGCGAGGGATTCGCGGCCGGCACCGGGGTCGAGGCGGCGGCCGTGCTGACCTCCGGCGCCGGGCCGTCCAGGCGGCCGCCGAGCAGGACGGCGGCGCGCGACGGCACGCCCACCTTGTCGGTCGGCAGCACATAACCCGGGCCCTGCAGCGGCTTGACCAGGTGGGCCGTGATGACGAATACCAGTTCAGTACGGTCGAGCTGGTAATCGGTGCTGCGGAACAGCGCTCCCAGCACCGGAACCTCACCCAGCACCGGCAGTCCCTTCAGGTTGGTGACCAGGTTGTTCTTGACCAGGCCGCCGATCACGAAGCTCTGGCCGTCGTACAGCTGTACGGTGGTGCTGGCGCGACGCGTGGTCACGACCGGCAGGATCGCGGCGCCGCTTAAACCGCCGGTCGAGATGCCCACGCCTTCGCGCGACAGTTCCGAGACTTCGGGCGCGACGCGCAGGTTGATGCGCCCTCCTCCCAGCACAGTGGGGGTGAAGCGCAGGCCGACGCCGAACTCCTTTTCTTCCAGCGTGACGCGGTTGTTATCCTGGGCCACCGGCACGTAGAATTTGCCGCCGGCGAGGAAGGTGCCTTCCTGGCCGCTGATCGCCATCACGTTCGGTTCGGCCAGGATGCGCACCAGGCTATCCTGGTTTTCCGCATTCACGTTGACCCCGCCTTTGGCCTTGGCGGCCTGCAGCGAACCGTGGGCATTCCCGGTAATGAAATTCGACAGCAGGGCCGCACCCCAGCTACCGCCCCCGAAACGCCAGGCGGCGCCGGCTTCCAGCCGTTCGAGCAGGGATTTCGATACCTCGGCGACCTTCACTTCGAGCTGCACCTGTTGCGGCGCGCGGACCGACAGCAGGTTGATTACCCGCGCTCCCGCCTGATTCGCATTCGACGTGCCGCCCGCATTGCTGCCGTTGGCGCCGCCCACGGTGCCGGGCGCGGCTTCGTCCTTGTMCGGCATGGCCAGCGGCCGCAAGGGCCGGCGCACATAGGCAGTCGCCAGGGCGACCGCACGCTCGACGGCATCGGCGTCGCTGACGGTACCGCTCAGCACCAGGGTGTCGCCGGCAGCCAGCACCTTGATGTCGCGCTCCTCCGGCAGGGCGGCGGCCAGCGTGGCCTGTACGGCGGACGGATCCATCGCCACCGTGATGTCGAGCATGCTGCAGACGCCGCTCTTGCCCTGCACGATCATGTTGGTGGTGCCGACGTCGACGCCGGCGATATACAGCGTGTCCGGCGCCACCAGGATGGCCTGCACGACCCCGGGGTTGCCGACGCTGCGGTGCTGGACCGCCTCCGGCAGGTGCATTAGCTGGGACTTCCCGACCTGCAGGGCCAGCTGGGCGGGCCGCGCGGCTTCGCCCTGGCAGCGCGGGCCGGCCTCGGAGCGCACCGCGGGCGGATTGTCGTTCGCCTGCGCGGCGGTCTTGGCGGCGGCGAGCGCGGGCCCGGCCGCAGCCATGGCCAGGCCGGCGAAGAGAACACGGACGATCGGCGTATGCATCAGACTTCCGTTCATGGCATCACCCCGGGATAGGTTCAGAAGCATTCCTGCGCCGTGCGCAGGCCGTTGAGCACGGTGACGCAATCACGCTCCACCTTGGCCGCGGTCTTGACCACCACCGGCACCTGGCGCACCACCACGACCGGCTTGGGCGCGGGCTTGGGCGGCGGCGACGCTTCCGGCAGCAGCGTCAGCTTGGTGGCGCCCAGGGTGGAAGCCGATTCCGGATCGACCTGGTTGCGCAGGGCCAGCGACAGCGTGCCCACGCTGCGCGCCAGGTCGAGCTTTTCGGCCTGCTCCGGCGTGACCTCGAGCGTGACCGCATTGACCACCTTCGGCCTGGTCTCGTCACGGTTGACTTCCTGGGCCACAGCCAGCACCAGGATGCGCTCCAGCACGATCTTCGAGATGTTCTGCTCACGCGCGCCGGAACCGGACGGCACGTCCTTCTGCATGCTGACGATGATGTCCACATAATTGCCCGGCAAGGCGAAGCCGGCCACGCCGATCACGTCGTTGACGCGCACGGTGATGGCGCGCTTGCCCTCGGTAATCAGTGCCGACAGCCCGCCCAGGGTGCCGGCCGGGGCCAGCTTGGCTTCGCTGACCGGCTCGCCCATCACCAGGTTGCTCTTCAGGACGCGGCCGCCCAGCTTCTGCGGATCGGTGAAGGCGCCCCTCGGCACACTGTGGGACGGCCAGTCGGCCAGCTTGAACATCTCCGGCGTCAGGCGCTGGCCGAGACTGATGTCGACCGCGGCCACGGCGATCCGTCCTGCAGCGGAGCCCGGCTGGTTCAGGAGCCAGCGCGAGGCAAACACCACGGCCGCCAGGCCGAACAGGATCGCGACTGCCATCATCGCGAGGGCACGCTTGTTCTTCATTTACGCCTCCGGTTCGCAAGCAATGAACATGCTGCGCCAGGCCTGCTCGACCGTCGCCACGGTCAGGCGCGCATCGTGCCCGGCAAAGCCGGCGAAATCGGCGATCCGGTCGAGCAGCTCGCCCGGGTAGCAGGCCAGCAGCGCCCGCCCAGACTGCGCGTGCAGGCGCTCGATCAGGTGATCGGCGGCGACGTCGTCGAACTCGATGCGGCGCAGCCGGCACTGGCGGCGCAGCAGGGCGCGATAAGCCCCTGCCGGCCAGGCACCGATTGCGGCCTTGTAGCCGATCCGGCGCAGGGCCGCGTCATCGAGGATGGCGTCCGGCGCCAGGTTGGTGGCGAACACCACGGCCGCATCGAAGGGTACCGCCTCGGCCTGGCCGCCCTGCAGCGAGAGCTGGTCGATGCCGGCATCGAGCGGGCCGATGAAGCGGTTCAGGAGCTCGGCGGCCTGGATGCGCTGGCGGCCGACGTCGTCGATCACCAGCATGCCGTTGTTCGCCTGCAGGTGCGGCGGCGCGTGGTACAGGCCTTCCTCGGCGTCGTAGCGCAGGTCGAGCATCTCGCGTCCGAGTTCGGCGCCGACGTGTACCAGCGGACGCTGGCAGACGGTCCAGCGGGCGTCGCAGCTGCGCCGTTCTTCCTGCTGGCGCGCGGCCGGCGGCTGCGCCACGTGCAGCGCCGGATCGTACAGGCGGATCACCTGGCGGCCGACGGTCAGCGCGTACGGCACCGCGATCGGGCCCGGCAGCAGCCGTCCGAGCTTGCCGGCCAGATGGCTTTTGCCGCTGCCGGACGGACCGTACAACAGCAGCGAGCGGCGCGCGTACAGGGCAGCGCCCAGCACCTCGCGCGTGACCGTGGCCAGTCCATCCTCGCCCAGCGCCGCCGCCAGCTGGGCTGGCGTCACCCGCTCGGCCTGGGCATGGCGCAGCGCCTGGCGCTCGACCACGACGCGATAGGAAGCGAGCGTCACCGGGGCCGGTCCGACATAGCGGCAGCGCGCCAGCGCATCGGCCGCCCCACGCTGGCCGATCGCGGTCAGCTGGTACTGCATGTCGATATCCGATTCGCCGCACCAGGCCACCTCCACCTGCTGCTCGGCGATCAGGGGATTGAGTACTTCGCGCAGCACGTTGATGGACAGGCGCAGCTTGCCGGCCAGGACCGCCAGCGGCGCCTTGCCGCTGGCCTGGATCGCCTTCAGCACCAGATCGGTGACGAAGCGCGGCTCCAGGCCGGTGTCGCGCACCGTCTTGGGCTGGCGCGGCAGGATGGGCGCGATCTCCGGAAGGTCCGGCGCCGCCATGTGCGCGGCGCGCGGCACCGTCGCGATACTGCCAGTCGATAGCGTTTCAAGCATCGGAATCCCCTAGAAGCCTTCATGTTTTCCGAAACAGGTCGGATTGATTCTAGCGAGCGCTCCCGGGGCCGCTCTTGCGTTCGGCCAAAAGCGGACTCGGCCTTAATGACGGACCAGGACCGCAATCGTTCCGAGCGCGATCGCCAGCCCATATGGCATCGCGCCGATACTCGGCTGCGCCGCCGGCATCGCCAGGCGCGCGCCCGGCATCCAGACCGTGCACAGAATGCCTTTGATATTGACCAGGACCTGGCGCAGGCGGCCTTTGACCAGCACCAGCAGCAAGGCCATCACGCCGCCGACGCACCAGCTCAGCACGGCAACTTCGAAAGCATCGCCCGGCCCGACGAAAGTGCCGACCACCGCCATCATCTTGACGTCGCCGGCAGCCATCCCGCGCGCCAGGTAAAACGGCAGGAACACCGCCAGGCCGACACCCATCCCAGCGAGCGCCGCCAGCAGCGAGGACAAGGGATCGGACGACAGCAGATGCAGGCAGAACGCGCCGGCCAGCCCGGCCAGCAGCAGACGGTTCGGGATCCGGCGCGTGGCCAAGTCGTTGACGGCGGCAATAGTCACCAGCAGAAGCAGGACCACGTCGAGGTACTGTTCGATCGGCATAGCCTCCTCCAGAAGAAAAAAACCCTCCGGACGACGTGTCCGGAGGGCTCTATCGCATTACGATCCCGACGGTGCCGAAGCGCCCAGCTTGCCGTTGATGTCGGTGAACAGCTGCTTGATACCGTTGCCCAGGACTGCAGCACCACCGGCAACCACGACACCGATCAGTGCAGCGATCAGGCCGTACTCGATGGCGGTCACACCGTTCTCGTCAGCCATGAAGGTTTTGACTGCAGAGGCGAAAGTGCTCATGTGAAACTCCCATATGGTAGGTTAATGAAGACAACCCTGGCCGGAAGTGCTGACTGCAACTGCAAAACCACGTCGACTGCTGCGCTTTTCGGCTGACTGCGCCGAGTTCCGTGCCAGTGAGTTCACTATAAAAGGTGATGCCGCACGGCAAGTTGACTGCACACAAGCTTTCCATAGGGAACTATTTTTTGTCGATGGGAATCATTCCCCCACGCTTGGGGGACGCGAATCGGCGACATCCTTGAGAAAATCCCTTGAAGACAAAAAAATTGTTTTTGCATAATTGCTTATATTGCAAAAAAGCTATATGCTGTTTCGCTTGCTCTTTGTGACATACCAGATACCTGCGAACGCGACGGCGGCTGTTGGTCCGCAGGTCGGTGGATTACATTGCTGAGAACGACATGGACTCGCTTCTGAAACACATGGTGGACATGACCGGCCACCGCGATCACGCGATGCTCGACATTTCCGTGATCTCGGCAGTGCAGGAGCTGGCCCGCGCTGCGCAGACGCGCATCCTGAGCATCGCCACCGTGGCCGGACAGCAGTACCTGCGTTCGCGCGCATCGATCCGTGCCGGCGGCGAAGCCCGCCTGGAAGACACGCCCGAAGGCGCACTCGGCGAACCCATCAGCCTGGAACTGGCGCGCTGCCTCGCCGAACACCGCAGCAGCGCCGAAGCCTGCGGCGCCGACGGCAGCCGCACCCTGTGGCTGCCGATCTGGTTCGGCGACAAGGCCTGCACCTGTCTGGAGCTGCGCAATGACCGGCCCTTCTGCAGCGACACCATCCACACCGTCGGCGGCATCGTCGGCGTCTACCGTAATTTCCAGAACCTGCTCGACTACAGCGAACGCGATTCGCTGACCGGTCTGCTCAACCGCAAGACCTTCGACGACCAGCTGGCCCGCATGCTGCACGGCGCCCACGAGCACGACCCGCGCCTGCCCGGCCTGGCGGAAAGGCGCCAGCCGCACGGACCGG
This sequence comes from Massilia sp. 05N420, assembly GCF_056397205.1. Classification (NCBI taxonomy): domain Bacteria; kingdom Pseudomonadati; phylum Pseudomonadota; class Betaproteobacteria; order Burkholderiales; family Oxalobacteraceae; genus Massilia; species Massilia sp. 05N420. The sequence continues at coordinate 115,384 of NZ_JBFTMX010000004.1, read as the reverse complement.
AAAAACAGTGGCTGGCGGTGGTCGACGTCGACCACTTCAAGGCCGTCAACGACAAGTTCGGCCACCTGTACGGCGACGAGGTGCTGATCCTGATCGCCAACCTGCTGCAGTCATCGTTTCGGGTCCAGGACCGGGTCTTCCGCTTCGGCGGCGAGGAATTCGTCGTGCTGCTGCGTTCCACCACCCTGGAAAACGCCTGGAAGATCATCGAGCGCTTCCGCACCAACGTCGAGAACCACGACTTCCCGCAGGTGGGCCGGGTCACGGTCAGCGTGGGCTTCGTGAGCATCAGCGCCTTCGAATCGCCGGTGGTGACCCTGGGCCATGCCGACCAGGCCCTGTACTACGCCAAGAGCAATGGCCGCAACCAGGCCTGCCACTACGACGACCTGGTCTCGCACGGCGTGCTGCAGGCGGTGGCCTCGAACGACACCGCCGAATTCTTCTGATATCGGGTTACACGCTCAGGCCGCGAGCGCCATGAAGCGCAGCGGATCGACCTTCCACTTCTCGGCCGATTCGTGGCGCACGATCTTGTCGCCGCCGCCGAAGCCCAGGCCGCGTGCCAGGTCCACGATTTCCGGCTTGATGTAGGTCTGGCTCTTTGTGCTGAAGAAGACGTTGACCTTCGGCGTGAGAAGGCTGGTTTCGTGCGGTTCGACCACCACCCCGAGGCGTCCCGATTCCAGCAGCACCAGGGTGCCGACCGGATAGATACCGACGCAGCGCATGAACTCCTGGGTCAGCGCGGGATTGAAGTGGAACTTGCTCCACTCGTACATCTTGCGCAGCGCTTCGGCCGCCGGCATGCCCTTGTGATAGCAGCGGTCGGCCGTGATCGCGTCGTAGACGTCGACGATCGCGGCCATCTGCGCCAGCTCGCTGATCTGCTCGGCACCCTGGCGGTCCGGATAGCCGGTGCCGTCGCGGCGTTCGTGGTGATGCAGGGTGATGTCGAGCGGGATCGCGCCGATCTCCGGCGAGCGGCGCAGGATCTCGACACCGTCGCGCGGGTGGCGGCGCACCACCTCGAATTCCTCGTCGGTCAGGCGGCCCGGCTTGTTCAGGATATGGTCCGGGACCAGGGCCTTGCCGGTGTCGTGCAGAAGGCCGCCGATGCCGGCCTGGTAGATGGTCTCGTCGTCCATCTTGCGCGAGCGGCAGAAGGCGACCAGCAGGGTGCACACGCTGACCGAGTGCAGGAAAGTGTAGTCGTCCTTGTTCTTGATGTAAGAAAGGCCCAGCAGGGCGCTGGCATTGCGCAGGATCGAGGCCGTGATGCTCTCGACCACCGGCGACACCTTGTCCATCTCGACCGCCTTGCCCAGGCGCGCGTCCTGCATCACGGTTTTCACCAGGCTGGCGGCCTGGCGGCGGATCGCGACGGCGCGGTCGAACTCCTCGGCCAGTGTGCTGCGCAGCGGCGCCACCGGCCTGGCCGCGATCGCCGCCACTTCCTCTTCGACCTTCGCCGCCGCCTCATCGACGGTCGGCGCATCGCTCAGGTCCAGCCCCTTGGCGCAGTCGATGACCACGCCGCGGATGCCGGCCTGGACGATCTTGCGGATTTCGTCCTCGCTGCTGATGACGAAGCGGTTACGAACGAAGGGATGTTCCATCCAGCCGCAATCGAGATCGTGGATGGCCATCCCTACGCGAAGTTGCGAGGAATCGATTTTCTTGAGCATGGGGACACGAACAGGGGTGTGTTAATCTCGCCGCGTTTCGAGGCGCTTTCAGTATAACAACTGTTCAGCTTGCCACTTGCCATAGGTAAACTACTTTCAGTGGAATGTGTCCTTAAAGATACAAATATTGATTTATGGAATTACGCCAGCTCCGCTACTTCGTCGCCATCGTCGACCATGGTTCGCTCTCGCGCGCGGCGCTGGTGCTGCATGTGGCACAGCCGGCGCTGACCCAGCAGCTGCGCCAGCTGGAGGATGAGCTCGGTGTGCAGCTGCTGCACCGCTCGGCCCAGGGCGTGGTCAGCACCGACGCCGGCAAGGTGTTCTACGAACACGCGCTGGCGATCCTGAAACAGGTGGCGGACGCCCAGGCGGCGGTGGTCCAGTCGGCCGAACGGCCCTCCGGCAGCGTCACCCTCGGCCTGCCGCACAGTATCTCGGGCGCGCTGGCCCTGCCGCTGCTGACCGCGATCCGCCAGCGTTATCCCGAGATCACCCTGCAGCTGACCGAGGAGCTGACCGGCAACCTGGCCGAGCAGCTGCGCGCCGGCCGCGTCAACCTCGCCGTGCTGCTCGACGACGGCCAGTTGTCCAGCTTCGCCACCACCCCGCTGGTCGAGGAAGAGCTGCGCTTCATCTGCCGCGACGACGCGCCCTGGGCCGCCGGACGCGACAGCCTGGCGCTCGCCGAAGCGCTGGACGCGACCCTGATCCTGCCCGGCCTGCAGCATGGCGTGCGTCCGCGCATCGAGAGCACGGCGCGCGCCGCCGGCCTGCACACGCGCGGCGTCATCGAAATCAACTCGATCGCAATCCTCAAGTCGGCGATCCTGGCCGGCATGGGCGCCACCATCCTGCCGGTGGCGCCGGTGCAGGCCGAAGTCGAGCGCGGCGCCATGCGGGCGGTCTCGATCCACAGCCCCTCGATCTCGCGCACGGTGGTGCTGTGCACCTCGAAGAACATCCCGCTGACGAACGCCGCCGCCGCGGTCAGCCGCCTGGTGGCCCAGGTTGCGACGGAACTGTGCGCCAGCGGCGCCTGGATCGGCGCGCGGGCCCTCGCGGCCTGATGGCCCATCATTTTTTCTTATAGCCCCATCCCCATTCCGTATTTCCGTATACGTCAAGTTGTCTCTACACTTCGGGCAAAGCCAAAAAACCGGCACCCGGCCCGCTCCCGCCACCGCCTACCCGGCGCGACGCTCCGAGCCAGCCCACCTGAATACCATTTGGAGACACCATGCCTGACACCATCCTCGGCCAGGGCGCGCCCGCGCCTGCCATCCCGTCCACGCCCGCCGCTCCCGTCGCCGGATCGCCGGACCGCTTGAAAGACGTCAGCCTCGACGACAAGTACACCGCGACCTCCGGCAAGATCTTCCTGTCCGGGATCCAGGCGCTGGTGCGCCTGCCGATGATCCAGAAGATCCGCGACGAACAGGCGGGCCTGAACACGGCCGGCTTCGTGTCCGGCTACCGCGGCTCGCCGCTGGGCGGCCTGGACGAGAACCTGTGGAAGGCCAAGGGCCACCTGGAAGCGAAGAGCATCCAGTTCGTGCCGGGCGTGAACGAGGACCTGGCCGCGACCGCCGTCTGGGGCACCCAGACCGTCGACCTGATCGGTCCGGCCAAGCACGACGGCGTATTCGCCATGTGGTATGCGAAGGGCCCGGGCGTCGACCGCTGCGGCGACGTTTTTAAACACATGAACCACGCCGGTACGAGCAAGAACGGCGGCGTGCTGCTGGTGGCCGGCGACGACCACGGCGCCTACTCCTCGACCCTGCCGCACCAGTCGGACCACATCTTCGCCGCCTGCATGATTCCGGTGCTGTATCCGTCGAACGTGCAGGAATACCTGGACCTGGGCGTGCACGGCTGGGCGATGTCGCGCTTCTCCGGCCTGGCGGTGGCGTTCAAGGCGCTGGCCGATACCGTCGAATCGAGCGCCTCGGTGGATGCCGACCCGTTCCGCGTCGAGGTCAAGCTGCCGCAGGACTTCGCGATGCCGGAAGGCGGCCTGAATACGCGCCTGTCGTCCGTGCCGCTGGGCCAGCAGGCGCGCACCCAGGAAGCGCTGATGCAGGACTACAAGATCTACGCAGCCCTGGCTTACGCGCGCGAGAACAAGCTGAATCGCGTCACCATCGACAGCCCGGACGCCAGGCTGGGCATCATCGCCTCCGGCAAATCCTATGTGGACGTGCTGGAAGCGCTGGAAGAACTGGGCATCGACGAAGCGATGGCGGCCCAGGTCGGCCTGCGCCTGTACAAGGTCGCGATGATCTGGCCGCTGGAACCGGAGGGCGTGCGCGAATTCGCCCAGGGCCTGGAAGAGATCCTGGTGGTCGAAGAAAAGCGCCAGGTCGTCGAATACCAGCTCAAGGAACAGCTGTACAACTGGCGCGACGACGTCCGTCCCCACATCGTCGGCAAGTTCGACGACAAGGGCGAATGGGTCTCGCCGCGCGGCGAATGGCTGCTGCCGCCGAAGGCCGACTTCTCGGTCGCCCAGGTCGCGCGCGTGATCGCCGGCCGCATCGCCCGCCTGAACCTGGACGGCCGCACCCGCGACCTGATCAAGGCCCGCCTGGCCTTCCTGGAAGCGAAGGACGCGGTGCTGATGAAGGCGGTCACGACGCCGTTCCGCCCTGCTTTTTATTGCTCCGGCTGTCCGCACAACACCTCGACCAAGGTGCCGGACGGCTCCTTCGCGCTGGCCGGCATCGGCTGCCACGTGATGGCGACCTCGATCTACCCGGAGATGAACAAGCTGACCACCCACATGGGCGGCGAAGGCACGCCCTGGATCGGCCAGGCCGCGTTCTCGAAAGTGCCGCACGTGTTCCAGAACCTGGGCGACGGCACCTACTTCCACTCCGGTTACCTTGCCATCCGCGCGGCGATCGCGGCCAAGGTCAACATCACCTACAAGATCCTCTATAACGACGCGGTCGCGATGACCGGCGGCCAGCCGGTCGACGGCGTCACCTCGGTGCCGCTGATCGCCCAGCAGATGGCGGCCGAAGGCGTGAAACGCATCGCCCTCGTCACCGAAGACCTGTCGCGTTACGAAGACAGGTCAAGCCTGCCGGAACTGGTCACCATCCACGACCGCAAGCACATGGACGACATCCAGCGCGAGCTGCGCGAACTGCCGGGCGTGACGGTCCTGATCTACGACCAGACCTGCGCCGCCGAGAAGCGCCGCCGCCGGAAAAAAGGCGAGTTCCCGGACCTGAACAAGCGGATGGTCATCAACGAAGCCGTCTGCGAAGGCTGCGGCGACTGCGGCGTGCAGTCGAACTGCGTCTCTATCCTGCCGAAGGAAACGGAATTCGGCCGCAAGCGCGCGATCGACCAGTCGTCCTGCAACAAGGATTACTCGTGCGCCAAGGGCTTCTGTCCGAGCTTCGTCACCGTCGAAGGCGGCACGCTCAAGAAAAACAAGGCCGGCGTCGCCAAGTCGAAGGACGAAGACGACGGCTGGGGCGCACTGCCGGCGCCGATGCTGCCGTCGATCGCCGCTCCCTACAACATCCTGATCAACGGCATCGGCGGCACCGGCGTGATCACCGTCGGTGCGCTGATGGGCATGGCCGCCCACCTCGAAGGCAAAGGCGCCTCGGTGCTGGACATGACCGGCATGAGCCAGAAGAACGGCTCCGTGACCTCGCACGTGAAGATCGCGGAAACGCCGGAACGCCTGCGCGCCCAGCGCATCGCCACCGGCGAAGCCGACCTGGTGCTGGGCTGCGACATGCTGACCGCCGGCGCCTCGGACGCGATCTCGAAGATGCGCCCGGGCCGCACCACGGTCGTCGTCAACCTGCACGAGCAACCGACCGGCACCTTCGCCCAGCAGCGCGACTGGGAATTCCCGACCGAGCAGGTGCGCTCGCTGATTCTTGAGGCCGTGGGCGGTGAAGCCGGTGTCGACTTCATCGACGCCACCAGGCTGGCCACCGCGCTGATGGGCGACTCGATCGCCGCCAACCTGTTCATGATGGGTTACGCCTGGCAGAAGGGCCTGATCCCGCTGTCGGAAGCCTCGCTGCTGCGCGCGATCGAACTGAACGGCGTGGCCGTCGGCTCCAACAAGCGCAGCTTCCTGTGGGGCCGCCGCGCCGCCGTCGACCTCAAGCGCGTCGAGAACACCGCCACGCCAGTTCAGCCGAGCGCGGCCCGCGCCATCGTCATGCAGATGCCGCAAACCCTGGACGGCATCCTCAAGAAGCGCGTCGAATTCCTGACCGGTTACCAGGATGCGGCCTATGCCGCGCAGTACGCCGAACTGGTGTCGCAGGTGCGCGAGCGCGAATCGGCCCTGGGCCTGGGCAACAAGCTGGCGACGGCGGTCGCCAAGTCCCTGTTCAAGCTGATGGCCTACAAGGACGAATACGAAGTCGCCCGCCTGTACACCGACGGCCGTTTCGTCGAGCAGCTGAAGACCCAGTTCGAGGGCGAGTTCAGCGTCAAGTTCAACCTGGCGCCGCCGCTGTTCGCCAAGAAGGATGCCAAGGGCCACCTGGTGAAGGCCGAATTCGGCTCGTGGATGTGGAGCGCCTTCAAGCTGCTGGCCAAGCTGAAAGGCCTGCGCGGCGGCACCTTCGACATCTTCGGCTACACGGCCGAGCGCAAGATGGAGCGCGCGCTGATCAGCGAGTATCGTGGGATGATCGAAGGCGTGCTGGGCTCGCTGGATGCGTCGACGCACGCGACCGCGGTCGAGCTGGCGGCCCTGCCGGAGCAGATCCGCGGCTTCGGCCATGTGAAGGAAAAGGCGGTGGCCGAGTACCGTGCGCGGGTGACGGAGCTGCTGAGCGGCAACGCCAAGAAACGCGCTGCCTGATCGATCACCCGTCGTTCCCGCCTCCGCGGGGACGACGGCGTTCTGCATTCTTGACGTTTACGTTAACGTCATATACCGTACCAAGAACTCCTGTTCGCTTCCGCAATCTCAAGGAACACCATGAACGACATCACCCCCGCCGCCAGGCTCGAACTGCCGGAGCAGCCGAAACTGGCCAATAAAGTGCGTTTCGTGACCGCGGCTTCGCTGTTCGACGGCCATGACGCCTCGATCAACATTATGCGCCGCATCCTGCAGTCGAACGGCGCCGAAGTCGTGCACCTGGGCCACAACCGCTCGGTCGACGAAGTCGTCACCGCGGCCCTGGCCGAAGACGTGCAAGGCATCGCCATCTCCAGCTACCAGGGCGGCCACGTCGAATACTTCAAGTACATGATCGACCTGCTGCGCCAGCGCGGCGGCGCCCACATCAAGGTGTTCGGCGGCGGCGGCGGCGTGATCGTCCCCTCTGAAATCGAAGAGCTGCATGCCTATGGCGTGACGCGCATCTTCAGCCCGGAAGACGGCCAGCGCATGGGCCTGGTCGGCATGATCCGCTCGATGCTGGAAGCCTGCGACGTCGATCTGTCGGCCTATGCGCCGACCTCGCTCGACGCGCTGACCGCAGGCAATATCGAACAGCGTCACCGTCCGCTGGCCCAGCTGATCACCGCGCTGGAAAACGGCAAAGCCTCGAACGAGCTGCGCAAGCAGATCATGGACAGCGCCGAAGGCCTGAAGGTGCCGGTACTCGGCATCACCGGTACCGGCGGCGCCGGCAAGTCCTCGCTGACGGATGAACTGATCCGCCGCATCCGCCTCGACCAGAACGACCGCCTGAACATCGCGGTGATTTCGATCGACCCGTCGCGCCGCAAGTCGGGCGGCGCCCTGCTGGGCGACCGCATCCGCATGAACGCGATCAACCCGTGGAATGGCCAGGCGCGTGTCTTCATGCGCTCGCTGGCGACCCGCGAAGCCGGTTCCGAGATCTCCCAGGCCCTCCCGGACGTGATCGCCGCCTGCAAGGTGGCCGGCTTCGACCTCGTCATCGTCGAGACCTCGGGCATCGGCCAGGGCGACGCCGCCATCGTCCCGCACGTCGACCTGTCGATGTACGTGATGACCCCGGAATTCGGCGCCGCTTCCCAGCTCGAGAAGATCGACATGCTGGACTTCGCCGATTTCATCGCCATCAACAAGTTCGATCGCAAGGGCGCCCAGGATGCGCTGCGCGACGTGGCGAAACAGTACCAGCGCAACCGCGAACTGTGGAGCAAGTCGCCGGACCAGATGCCGGTGTTCGGCACCCAGGCGTCGCGCTTCAACGACGACGGCGTCACCGCGCTCTACCTCGGCCTGCTGCCGGCACTGGCCGAACTCGGCCTCAAAACGGACACCCCGAAGCTGGCCCAGCCGGCGCAAAAATACTCGAGCGGCAAGAACGTCATCGTGCCGCCGAGCCGCACCCGCTACCTGGCCGAGATCGCCGACACCGTGCGCGGCTACCACCGCAACACCGGTAAACAGGTGAAGCTGGCGCGCGAACGCCAGCAGCTCAGCGAAACCAGGCGCATGCTGGCTGCGGCGAACCGCGAAGTGGTGCTGGACGACCTGATCACCGAGCGTGAGAACGCCATGGACGGCGAAGCGAAGAACCTGCTGGCGTCCTGGCCGCAGCTGCAGGCGACCTACGCCGGCGACGAGCACGTGGTCAAGATCCGCGACAAGGAAATTCGCACCAAATTGGTGCAAACTACGCTGTCCGGCAACAAGGTCCGCAAAGTCGCCCTGCCCCGCTTCGAGGACCATGGCGAAATCCTGCGCTTCCTGATGCTGGAAAACGTCCCCGGCGCCTTCCCCTACACGGCCGGCGTGTTCCCCTTCAAGCGTGAAGGCGAAGACCCGACCCGCATGTTCGCCGGCGAAGGCGATGCCTTCCGCACCAACCGCCGGTTCAAGCTGGTTTCGACTGGCATGGACGCGAAACGCCTGTCGACCGCCTTCGACTCCGTGACCCTGTACGGCGCCGATCCGGCCCTGCGTCCGGACATCTACGGTAAAGTCGGCAACTCGGGCGTCTCGATCGCGACCCTGGACGACATGAAGGTGCTGTACGACGGCTTCGACCTGTGCAGCCCGAGCACCTCCGTCTCGATGACCATCAATGGTCCGGCCCCGACCATCCTGGCGATGTTCATGAACACCGCCATCGACCAGCAGTTGGACAAGTTCGCCCTGGAGAAAGGCCGCCAGCCGAGCGCGGAAGAAGCGGCGCAGATCAGGGCATGGGTGCTGGCCAATGTGCGCGGCACGGTCCAGGCCGACATCCTGAAGGAAGACCAGGGCCAGAACACCTGTATCTTCTCGACCGAGTTCTCGCTGAAGGTGATGGGCGACATCCAGGAATACTTCGTGCAGCACCAGGTGCGCAACTTCTACTCGGTGTCGATCTCGGGCTACCACATCGCCGAAGCCGGCGCGAACCCGATCTCGCAACTGGCCTTCACGCTGTCGAACGGTTTCACTTTTGTGGAAGCCTATCTGGCGCGCGGCATGAACATCGACGATTTCGCGCCGAACCTGTCCTTCTTCTTCTCGAACGGCATGGATCCGGAATACACGGTGCTGGGCCGCGTGGCGCGCCGTATCTGGGCGGTGGCGATGCGCGACAAATACGGTGCCAACGACCGCAGCCAGAAGCTGAAGTACCACATCCAGACCTCGGGCCGCTCGCTGCACGCGCAGGAAATCGACTTCAACGACATCCGCACCACCCTGCAGGCGCTGATCGCGATCTACGACAACTGCAACTCGCTGCACACCAACGCCTACGACGAAGCGATCACCACGCCGACCGACGAATCGGTCCGCCGCGCCCTGGCGATCCAGCTGATCATCAACCGCGAATGGGGTCTCGCCAAGAACGAGAACCCGAACCAGGGGGCCTATATCATCGACGAGCTGACCGACCTGGTCGAGGAAGCGGTGCTGCAGGAATTCGAGCGCATCGCCGAACGCGGCGGCGTGCTGGGCGCGATGGAAACCGGCTACCAGCGCGGCAAGATCCAGGAAGAGTCGATGCTGTACGAGCACCAGAAGCACGACGGCACCCTGCCCATCATCGGCGTGAACACCTTCCGCAACCCGAAGGGCGCGGAAGCCCCTGCCACCATCGAGCTGGCCCGTTCGACCGACGACGAGAAGCAGTCGCAGCTGACGCGCCTGGAAGCCTTCCACCAGCGCAACGCAAGCGAAGCGCCGGCCGCCCTGGCTGCCCTGCAACAGGCCGCGATCGACAACGAAAACGTGTTCGCGCGCCTGATGGACGCCGTGCGCGTCTGCTCGCTGGGCCAGATCACGACCGCGCTGTTCGAGGTCGGCGGCCAGTATCGCCGTAATATGTAAGCCGGCAAGCCTCCGCTCCTGCTTTAGAATTCGGGGTCAGAGCACATTTTTGGCGGTGTGCCGAAATGTGCTCTGACCCCGAATGTCATGGAGCCATGCATGCCGATCAAGCCGGAACAACTCGCGTCCCTGATGCGCGAAGTCGAGCAGGAAGATCCGATCGATTTCGCCGACCTCCCCTTTCCCGAAGACGATCTGCGCGAGCTGGTCGCCAACCACCTGTGCGAGATGGCGGCCTCGATGGAGAACTTCAGCTCCGAAGACCGCCTGATGACCCTGCTTGCCGTGTCGGCCAAGCTGGTCCTCGAAAACCTGGTGCTGCATGTGCAGTTGCTGCGCCGCCATGGCATTCCTGCCGGCGACAATGTTGAGGCACTGTTAAGCCGGCTGCGTAACAACAAGAAGTAAATGACGCACAAAGACCACAGAGCGCTCTGATTTAGCACAATTCCCTATCGTGTTGATGTCAGGAAGATATCTTCAGGTATGATTGACTTTCGCAAATTTCTATGCAGACAGGCCTGTTTGCACCCACTCGATTTCTTGAGGAAACCATGCCGCGTAAAGTCAACAAAAGGGCGCTCAGCACCGCTCTGGTCACCGGAGTCATCATCGTCTCCGCCGCGCTAGGCGGCTGTAATCGCACCAAGCCCACGGAACAGCTGCTGGCCGAGGCGAAGCAGTACCAGCAGAAAGGCGAGATCAAGGCGGCCATGATCGAGCTGAAAAATGCTGTCGCCAACAGCCCGGAGAACGGCGAAGCGCGGCTGGCGCTGGGCTCCTTGCACGTCCAGGCCGGCGACTACGTGTCGGCCGAGAAGGAACTGCGCAAGGCGCTGTCGCTCGGTATCGACAAGAAGCGGGTGCTGCCGCCCCTGGGCCGTGCGCTCGAGCAGGAGGGCAAGTTCAAGGAGCTGCTGGATACCATCGCGGCCGATACCGCTGCCGGCTCGGCCGAACTGCTAGCCCTGCGCGGCAGCGCCTATCTCGGATTGAACGACGCGGACAAGGCCAAGGATGCCTTTGCCGAGGCCGCCAAGCTGCAGCCGGACAACGGCGATGTCCTGATCGGCATGTCGCGCCTGGCGCTGCTCCAGAAAGACGCGATCGCGGCCCAGACCCTGGCCGACCAGGCCGTCGCCAAGGATCCGAAAAACGCCGACGCCTGGATGTTCAAGGGTGCCCTCGCACGCGGCGAAGGCAAGATGCCGGAAGCGCTGGCCGCCTTCACCAAGGCTTCCGTGGTCAAGCCGGATCACCGCACCGCATTCATCGAAAAGGCGCTGATCGAAATCAACCTGCGCAAGTTCGACGAAGCCAAGGCCGACCTGGACGCCGCGCGCAAGCTTACCCCGGGCAGCCTGCAGCTGGCGTATACACAGTCCCTGCTCGACTTCACCAAGGGCCAGAACGCGGCGGCCCTGGAATCGATACAAAAAGTGCTCAAGAGCGCGCCCGACCATCTGCCGAGCATGCTGCTGGCCGGTGCGATCGAGCTGAGGATGGGCTCCTACCTGCAGGCGGAACAACACCTGGGCAAGTATGTGAAAGCCATTCCGGACAATACCTATGCGCGCAAGCTGCTGGCCCAGGCCCAGCTGCAGACCGCCCCGTCCGAAGCCCTGGCGACGCTGGCGCCGGCGCTGAAGAATTCGTCCGACGACCCGCAGCTGCTGGCGCTGGCCGGTGAGACCTATCTGCGCAACAAGGACTACGGCAACGCCACCAATTACCTCGAGAAAGCGACGGCGCTGGCGCCGAAGGTTGCCGCCCTGCACACCTCGCTGGGCCTGTCGCGAATGCGCCAGGGCGACCAGGCGAAGGGCCTGTCCGAGCTCGAACTCGCCGCCTCGCTCGACACCAGCTCGCCGAAGGCCGGCATCGCGCTGGTGCAGGCCGAGATGTCGATGAAGCACTACGACAAGGCCCTGGCCGCGGCCCAGGCACTGGTCAAGCAACAACCCGACAATGCCCAGGTGCAGGCCTTGCTGGGCACGGTGTATGCCTCCATGAACGACCAGGCCAACGCCCGCGCCAGCCTGGAAAAGGCGCTGGCGATCGACCCGGTGTTCTTCCCCGCCGCGGCCAACCTGGCCCAGATGGACCTGAACGACAAGAAGCCGGCCGATGCCGAAGCCCGCTTCACCACCATCCTCAAGAAGGATCCGAAAAACATCGGCGCCATGACGGCGCTGGCCGAACTCGCCGACCTGCAAGGCCAGCCCGACAAGGCCACGACCTGGTTCGAAAAGGCCAGCAGCGAGAACCCGACCGCCGTCGGCCCCGGCATGCGCCTCGCCAACCATTACCTGAAGATCAAGCAGGCGCCGAAGGCGCTGACCGTGGCGCGCAAGCTGCAGACCGAGAATCCGACCGATCCGAACCTGCTGGACCTGCTGGGCCAGGTCCAGCTGGCGAACAACGATGCCACCGCGGCGATCGAAACCTACAGCAAGCTGGTCAACGTGCAGCCGAAGTCGCCCCAGGCCAAGTACCGCCTGGCCTCGGCCTATGCGGTGGCGAAGCGTGACGACGATGCCGCCTCCGAGCTGAAGAAGGCGACCTCGCTGCAGCCGGACTTCATGCCGGCCCAGCTCGCGCTGGCCGAGCTGTCGATGCGCAAGAACCGTCCGGAAGAAGCCTTGGCCATCGCCCGCGGCATGCAGAAACAGCCGCGTACCGCGAACGCCGGCCTGATGCTCGAAGCCGACATCCTGATGACGCAGAAGAAGATCGACCAGGCCCTGCCGCTGTACGAGAAAGCCCAGGCCAGCCATCCGACCACCCAGGTGGCCCTCACCCTGCACCGCCTGCAGAAAATGAACGGCAAGGAGCAGAAAGCCAACCAGGTTCTGACGCAGTGGCTGAAGGACCATCCGGACGACGTCCAGGCGATCATCTATTCGGCCGAGCAAAGCCTGTACGCCAAGCAGTACCAGGCGGCCGCCACCCAGCTGGAGAGCGCGCTGAAACTGGCACCCAACAATGCGCTGGCGCTCAACAACCTGGCCTGGACCTACCAGCAGCTGAACAATCCGAAGGCGCTGGAAACCGCCGAGAAGGCCTACAGCATTGCAGGCAACAACCCGGCCGTGCTCGACACCCTGGGCAGCATCCTGACCGACAAGGGCGACACCAAGCGCGCGGTCGACCTGCTGCAGAAGGCAGTGACGGCCTTCCCGAACAACCTCGACATGCAATTGCACCTGGGCGAGGCCCAGGCCAAGAACGGCGACAAGGCCGGTGCCCGCAAGACCCTGGAGAAGGTGTCGGCGGCCAACAAGGGCGAGAGTTCGGCCAAGGCGAAGGAGTTGTTACAACAAATGTGACATCCAGCCGGCGGCGCAAGCCGCCGGCTTGACAAATAGTGTTCTTTTTATCTTGTTCGTTATCAACTATTCATTTCTTTATAGAATCTTTACTGGCCCGGTGTTACGATTGGTACTATAGGCGCGCGTTTGCGCGAGATAAATAGCGACGTCCTGCGGAGAGAAAAGAATGAACAGTTTAGCAACTGGCGAGGAAGTGGTGAAGGCGTCCTCTGAACCTCAGGACGCACGTTACGATTCCGCTCCTGAGGGGGGTGCTGAGCTCGGCTGTGATACGATCACAGACGTGACCATTAACGAAAAAACATTTGGTATCCGTACGGCGGACACGGATGGGAGGCGCAGTTCTGCGAACCTTCTCATCAACAAGATGTATGCGTGGCGCGGTTACTCGGGCACGCATCGTCTGGACGACGACCCGAACCGGATTACTCTTTCGGCTTCCGATCACGGCGAAGTGGTCGGAACGGTCACGCTTGGCATCGATTCCCCGGTCGGCCTGCTGGCCGACGAAGTCTTCAAGGACGAGATCGACCGTTTCCGCGAGCGCGGTGCAAAGGTCTGCGAAATCACCAAGCTCGCCTTCGACCCGAAGGTGCGTTCGAAGGCCGCCCTGGCTTCACTGTTCCACGTGATGTTCATCTATGGCCGCCGGCTGCACAAATGCACCGACGTCTTTATCGAAGTCAATCCGCGCCACCGCCGCTTCTATGAAACCATGCTGGGTTTCAAGCGCGTCGGCGAGCTGCGCATCAATCCCCGTGTCGATGCCCCCGGCTGGCTGCTGTGGAACAGCCTCGACTACGTCCAGGACCAGATCGAGCGCTATGGCGGCACCAGCGATTCGGCGGAAAACGAACGCTCGCTGTTCCCCTACTTCTTCTCCCAGAAGGAAGAAGAAGGCATCGCGCGCCGCCTGACCAACCTCGGCTGAACGCGCCTACCCCGGCATTCAGGCAGCGCCGCCCGGCGCTTCGGCCGCCGTCCGCGCGGCCGCTTCGTGGCGCGCCAGGATCGGGTTGATCAGGCGCCGCATGAACAGGCCGATGCCGCCCCACATCGTGATGAACCACAGCGGCACGCCGCCCGGCGGATTGCCCGGATAGCCCCACTGGCCGCTGTGCACGCCCGTGTATTCGATCAGCGCCCCCAGCAGCACCATATAGCCGGCATAGGCCAGGTCCAGCGGCTCGTGGAACAGCGCCAGCCCCACCAGCAGCAGGACGCCCGTCACCAGCAGCAGCGTATTGCCGTCGTGGATGGTGGCGAAGGCGGCCGAATAGGCCAGCGCGAGCGCCCATACGGTCGCCCGCCTGCCGGCCGGCGCCGGGCCGTTCAGCAGGCGCCGCGTGTGCAATAGATAGAAGCCCCACATGAACAGTTCCCAGACCGGCTGCAACAGGATGTCCGGGTGGGCGAACATGAAGATGCCCTGCTTCAGGGAAGCGGCATTCATCGCCGTGAAGAAGGCGCAGACGCAGACGTAGAAGATCGCCTCGACCTTGCCGAGCCGGCCGAAGCTCAGGATCCAGAGGAGCAGCAACGCGGCCAGCTTGCCGGGATTGGTCGGCACGAACGCCAGGATCAGCATGACTGCCGGGACCTGCAGAAGAAGGCGGGTTCGCATATACATTTGGCAAGTAGACATGAAAGGCGCTGATGTTGTCAATCAGCAAAAGAAAAAAGGCCTCCGAAGAGGCCTTTTCAAGCGGCGCGCCAGGAATTACTTGGCGGACTTTTTCTCGCGGCGGCGCAGGGCGGCGCCCATGCCGACCATGGCCAGGCCCATCAGCGACAGGGCACCCGGCTCCGGCAGGGCGAATGCCTGGCCCGGATCGTCGATACGTGCGCCCAGGATGTCGCTGCCGCCATTCCACAGCGGGTTGTAGTTGTAGCTGTTCTTGAAGCGCAGGTCGCGCTGGCCCAGGTAGCTGGTGAACCAGTTCGAGTCCAGCTGGGTGGCCCACAGGCCGGTCTTGCCGTCGATCATGGCATCGGCCACGACCGAACCGTAGGAATCGGCATTGCCGGTGAAGCCGTTGCTGCTCGGAATCTGGTCGCCGACGATGGTATTGGTCGGGTTGCCGGTGTCCATGCCGGTATCGAACTTGATGCGGGCCAGGAAGGTGCCTTCGGTGAAGCCGGTGGCGCAGCTTTCGCCGCAGCGGATGCTCGGGTTGATGGCCGTGTTCGACACCGACGATTTGCTCATCGTGTCGGTATTGCGCCAGTACAGGTCGAGGAAGCCGCCGGTTGCCGGGAATGGGTCAGTTGCCGACGGTGCACCCTTCTGGACGCCATAGAACATACCGGTAATCTGGCCTTGCTGCCCATTGACGAAGAAAATGTCACCGTTCGGATCGATCGCGTCATGCGGCGTGTTGACATCACCTTTTTCGGCGGTCGACACCAGGATCACGCCCCAGTTGATCTCGCTGTTACCGAAGGTGTGTGCGTTGTTGATGGCGATCTGTTCCTGGCCGGAGAATTTCAGGTAGATCGGACCTGCCGGCAGGTTGGTCGGGGCCGGGGCAGCGTATGCGCCAATGCTTACAGCGGCGCCGACAGCGAAAGCGAGTAACTTCTTCATGTTCTCTCCAATGATGGAATCAATTAATCATTAACGACAGCAAAGCTATATAAGCAACCTGCGTGCCAGCTTGAAAAAATGCCTTATAACTAACTGATCTTGAAGAGAATTATTATTGGGAAATTAACATTTCAACAGATTCTTAAAGGAAAGTTAACAAAACTTGTAAAAGAAGTCGACAGTTAACTGCTTAACACAACTATGCCTACTATCAATTGTGATAGCGTCCGGGCGCCAGCAGGTCATGCGGATCGAGTTCGCGGCGCAGGCGCGCATGCAGGCGCGCCGAGTCGTCCAGCAGGTGCTGCAGATCCGGCATGGCATCGACCGCAAGGCGATACGGGAACCAGCCGCGCTCGCGGCCGGCGGCGATCAGCTCCCGGTAGCAGGCCTGGGCCGCCGCCACCGCCGCCGGCGAATTGCGGTCGAACAGGAGCGGCACGGTACTGTCGAACAGTTTGTCGCTGAGCGAAGTAAACGTCAGCAGCGGCTCGATGCCGTGGCGCCGGGTGATCTCCCTTACCATCTGGACATAGGCGCGTGCGCCGGCGCCGCGCATCGGCACCAGCGGCGCGTACCAGATCAGGCCGCAACCGTCGCGCGCCGGATCGCGCGGCCCCTCCCCGTGCGGACGTGGATTGCGCCAGTAGGCCAGCGGCAGGGCCGTCTCATTCGGACGCCCCAGCACCAGTTCCATCGAACTGGCCAGGGTCGAGGCGGTGCTCGACAGGCGCCGCCCGGCCGGCCCGGGAATCCAGCGCGACAGCGTCAGCAGCGTGTTCGCATTGTCCTGGCTCAGGAACAGCAGGCGGCTGGCCACGCCCTTGAGGGCGGCGCGGATCTCCTTCTGCGCCGCCTTCACCATGCGCGCGGTGCCGTACAGGGTGCCGAAGCCGGTCCAGGGCAGGATCTGGTACTGGCTGCCGAGCGCCTCGATCACCTCCTGCGGGATCAGGCCGTCGGGACCGACGCGGTCGGCCGGATACGGCGCCGACATCGCCAGCACGCGGTGCCGGTTCATCAGGTTCAGTCCGCCGACCGTGCCGGGCAGGCGGCCGAGGATGGCGCGGATCCGTTCGATGGCCGGCTCGAGCAGGCTGTCATCCTTCAGGCTGAACAGGCACACTTTCACTTTTTCCGGACGGCGCGCCAGCATGATGCTCATCCGCGTGACGATGCCCAGGCCGCTCTGGGTGAACAGGCCGCTGGCATAGGGGCCGATGCCCCACTTGAACAGGCGCGCGATGTCGTCGCCGCCGGCTTCGCGCATCGCCGAGCGGTACAGGCTGCCGTCCGCCAGCACCGCCTCGAGGTCCGTCACCGCCGCGAAATGATCGGTGATCGGCGTGACGCCGTAGCCGCGCTCCAGCGCATTGCCGAGCAGGCTGCAGTGGGGACCGGCGCCGGTGGTCGGCACCATGAAGGGGTAGTCCTGCTTTTCCAGGAACTCGGCCAGCATGCCTTGCGTGACGCCGGGCTCGAGCGTGACCACGCCCATGTCCTCGTCGAAATGCAGGATCGCGCGCAGCCGGGACAGGTCGATGATCACGCAGCCGTCGCGCGCCGCGAGCGCGCTGCCGTAGCCCCAGTTGTGGCCGGTACTGATCGGATGCACGGGAATCCGGTAGCGCTGGGCGATGCGCATTACCTCCGGCAAGTGCTTGCTGTCGAGAATGCGCAGCGCGGCCGGCAGGCGGCGCGTCGCGCCCGTGGTATCGGCGCCCCAGGCCTGCAGGGCGGCTTCGCCGTGCAGCACGTTTTCCGGGCCGAGTAGTGCCTGCCAGGCGTCCAGGGCCGGCGCCAGTTGGGTCGTGGTGTCTTGCATGAATCAGTTGGAAGTCGGTGGAGAGGACGGAGGTGAGTGCTTGAGCTTCAAATTCAACTGCTCGATCAGTTCGGTTGCCGCGCTGACGATCTGGCCGGATTCGAAGCCGGCCTTGGTCATTTCCTTAAAAAAGGAGCGCGCGAGAATCTTGGCGGCGTCTTCGGGATTGCGGTAGGCCAGGCGCACCTTGTCCTGGACCTGATCGCGCGCTTCCTGCAGCAATGCCAGTTGGGAAAAACGCGAGTCGAGCAAACGTTGCAGCTGCTGCACCTGGATCGATTTGCCGATGAATAGTGCGATTATATTCAGCAATTGTAGATCGCCCTGGGTGAATGCCTGGCCCTCCCTGGCGCCTGCCACATTGATCACGCCGACGATCTTGCCGTCGACCCTCAGCGGGGCGGACATCAGGCTGCCGCCGATGCCGTCGCGGCCCTGGGCCAGCGCCGCCACCTCGGATTGCGCGATGTCTTCGATCAGCAGCGCTTCGCCGCTGGCCAGCACCCGGCCGCAGATTCCTTCGCCCTGCCCCACCGAGGCCGTCAGCGCGGCGTCCGGCAGCTTGCCGAAGCGGGCGTGGACCGTCATGCGCAGCTGGCCCGGGGCGCCGCTGTTGAGCAGCATGATGGAACAGCTGCCGGCACCGAGCAGCTCCGCCGTCAGTGCGGCCTGGTTCTGCAGGCTTTCGTCCAGACTGCCTTCGGCCAGGAAATTCTGCAGGTCCTGGAGTCTCACCCATCTGTTTTCCGCACTGCCCATGTCTTCCTCGCAATAGGAGTGATTACATATCGGTAATCTTTTAATAATATCAGTGCGCCGGCGTCGCGTCAGGAGAAAGGAAGGCCTTGTGAAAAAGATGGCGCAGCAGCAGGAAGAAAGGCATCCGCAGCCAATTGCCGCGGATATACAGCATGCCGTGGGCGAGCGGCGTGAAGGCATCCGCGCAGCTCGGGTGGAAGGGGACCAGGGCGCGCAGGAACAGGCGGTCCATCAGCGCCAGCAGCGGACGGCCGGGCGCCTCGCTTTCCATCGCGCGCAGCACGGCGTCCGGCACCGGCGTACCCAGCAGGCGCCGGCAATAACGCAAGGCGTAGAACAGCGGCCGCCCCAGTTCCAGCTCGCGGGCGCGCGCCGGCAGGCCGTTCCAGAAGCCGTCCCGGGTGCCGAACTGCAGCAGCAGGCGGTGGATGTCGAACAGGTTGCGCAAGCCATGCTCGAACTCGCCCTCGTAGAACAGGTGCACGGCGCTGTGCAGCACCATGTCGCGCGGCGCCAGTACGTACAGCGGCGGCATGCCGGGCTCGGTATCGGCAAGCGGCACCGCGGCCGCGCGCAGCCTGGCGGGATCGGGACGGCGGTCGGCGGTCTCGGGCAGGATGGCATGGTGGACGTCGATGACATTGCCGCGGCGCACGTGCTCCATCGGCGGCAGTTCGTGCATCCATTCGCGGTAGTAGCGCTGGTCGTAGGCATCCTGGTGAAGGCTGGCCCAGCCGCTCATCATCAGGGCCCCTTCGACCTCGCCCAGCTGCGCCTTCGGCACCAGGATGTCGATGTCGGAAAATATCCGGCCGCGCCCCGCCGCCAGGCCGGCCATCGCGTAGGCCGCGCCCTTCAGCAGGATCAGCGGCAGGCCGAGACCGGACAGGGCGCGGCCGATCTGCCTCACCTCGTTGCGCACCGCCCGGGCATGGCGCTCGCCGGCCACGCGCGCCCACTCCAGGTGCATGCGCGCCGGCGCCGGCGCCTGGTCGAGCAGTCCGGCATCGTCGAGCAGCATCAGCAGGATGACGCTCATGTCGGCGTTCTCCGCCTGGCGCAGCAGCAGGTCCCAGCCGGCCAGGTCGAGCCCGGCTGCCGCGGCGGGATCGCGCAGTACGCGCAGCAGTACCGGCAACAGCGGTGGCGATGCCGTCATGCGCCGTCCTTCGCCAGTCGTTCGAATAACTGGACAGCCTCGTCCAGTTTACTGTACCGAAACTCGAAGGCCGTGGTCGCGTCGATCAAGGCCCCGAGCGCGCCGAAACCGCGTGCGCCCAGCACCTGGTAATTGAAAGCGTTCTCGGCTACGCCCATGAAGGCGCGCGCCTTCGGCAAAGGCCGCAGGCTGATCGGCGCCTGCGCCTCATATCGCGGAAACACGATGAAGGCCGGCCGGGCCGGTTCCGCCGCGCGCGCAATGCTCTCCGCAGGCGCCTTCAGGTGGGCGATAGTGCCCTTGGCGGTCTTTTCCACGGGCGTACTGAGCACGGCATCGGGGGCGAAGGCGCGGATCACGCCGATCGACTGGTTCTTCAGGCTGACCGGACGCGGCAGCGGCAGCACCGTACCGTTGTCCAGGCTGACCAGGGTCATTTCGTCGGACAGCAGGCGCCAGCCGCGCATCACCAGGGCCGCGCACAGGGTGCTCTTGCCGGATCCGGGAGGCGCCGGCAGGACCACTGCGCGGCCGTGCCGCTCCAGCACGGCGGCATGGATGATCAGGTAGGAATGGGCACGGTGCGACACGCACCAGTTCATCACCCATTCGAACATCGGATAGGCATGCGCCAGCGGCAAGGGCTGGAACGGCGCCACGCCCTCGTAGGCGAAATGGACTTGTGGGCGGAAGAAGCGCCGCAGCCTGCCGGCGCGGTGCAAGGACAGATGGAAGTCGGCAAAGCCGCCAGGTTCGTCGACCGGATAATCCGCATACAGCAGCGCAATACCGGTGGCCAGCTGCGGCACGTCGCTGCGGATACGGTTGGCGAACGGTCCGGTGCGCAGGACCAGTCCCGGCCCTGCCAGGCGGGCCGCCAGCTCGCCCTGCGGCAAGTCGCCGACGCTCAGCATGGAAAAGGCTCGACGAGGTCGAGGCGGGCAAGGCCGGCCAGCATGTGCTCGATCATCGCGCGCAGTTCGTCGGTATCGGCCTCGAAACGCGCGGCCAGGCGGTCCGCCAGCGTGGCGGCATCGGCGGGACCGATGCGCAGCGCCAGCAAGACATCGACGGCGGCACCGTCCAGCAGGTGGGTGCCGCCCGACAGGTCGTTGTACAGCACCGCTTCTTCGTCCCACTCCCGGAAAGCAAGCGACTGCCCCGGCACCACACGCCACATGCTCGCTGTCGCCTCGTCAATCGTGGGTGGATTCGAGATAATTCTTGACCTGTTCGGCACTCCACCTGACGCCGGCGGCCGGGCTGTAGTAACCCTTGGTCTGGACGTCGGCCCACATCGCCAGCAGCGTGTCGGTCGACAGGAAACCGATCCTGCCGGATTTGATGTTCAGGTAGGTCGCGATCGCATGCATCGCCAGATTGTACTTGTCGAATTTCTGCGGACTCAGCAGGTTCAGCATCGTCGAGCACAGGTAGCTCGTGTTCTTGGTCTTGACGGTGCAGGACCCGCGGTTGCCCGCCACGTAGAACACGTCGGCAAACCAGGTGTCGATCGAGCATGGCCAGGAGCTGGTGTGGTTCTTCCAGAAGCCCGGCGACAAGCCCTCGCATGCCGGCTTGACGCCGCCGTAATGGCTGCTCATGCCGCCGGACATGGACCCCGACGGCGACTTGCAGGTCATGAGCTTCAAGGTCGCGTGGCTTTCCAGCGTCGACAGGACGCCGACGGCACCGACACCGGCCTTGGCCAGCCGGCGCCGGGCGGCACCGCGTTCGCTCAAGGACAACGGCGCTGCGTTTCCATTGTTTTCTTGATTTTCGGTAGCCACGTGCGTTATCCCCAAAGATGTGTTGCGATCATGCGAAGCGTTTTTCCACTTCCCATAAAAAGCAAGTTCCGGGCCATGAACAGACTGTTCCGAAAAAAATATTGTAAATCAGGCGCTTAATGCCGACTGTACTACCCGGAAATTTCTATTGTATGCCGGAACGCCGACAAGTGTAAAAATTATCGACGCCTCCCGGCAGACACAATCAGAAGAAACTTTCGGGGATGATCAGCACGTCGCCGGGGCGCATCGGCATGTTCGCCGAGATATCGCCTTCCTTGATCAGGTCGTCCAGGCGGACGTTGAATTTCTGCTGCTTGCCGTCGACCGTGCGGATCACGCTGGCACGGTTGCCGGCGGCGAACTCGGTGACRCCGCCGACCGCGATCAGCACGTCCATCAGGCTCATGTCGCGGCGGTACGCCAGGGCCTGGGGCTTGGCGGCCTGGCCGATCACACGGATCTGTTCGCTGAAATTGCCGACGAAGTTGGTGACGATCACCGTCACCACCGGCTGCTGGATGAACTTGGCGAGCGCTTTTTCGATGTCGCGCGCCAGTTCGGTCGAGGTCTTGCCGGCGGCCGGCAGGTCTTCGACCAGCGGGGTGGTGATCTTGCCGTCCGGACGAACCGGCACCGACATCGACACCTCGGGGTTGCGCCACACCATGATGCTCACGCTGTCGCCCGGTCCGATCAGGTAGTCGGGGTTGGTGACCTGGGTTTGCGGCGGCGGCGTCCTGGTGGCACAGCCGGTCAGGAGCAATGCGAGCGCGGCGGCTGCCGCCACTGTCGTGTGTTTCATCAGGTTCGCCTTGTACTTGCCCACGTCATTCCCTTTCGTCGAACACATATGTTAATAAGTCGCTAACAGCGATGTATTGTATATCATAGTGCTTGAGGAAAAGACCGCGCACGCTTGAAATCTTTCCCGAATACTCTATTTCTGTTGCATTAGATTCTTCACGTACTTCACCGGAATCGCATACGTGATGCCGCTCGGCGCGCTGATCGCGGTTTCCTTCAAACCCTTCACGAACACGGCGTTGATCACCCCCCACACTTCCCCGCTGGCCGGATCGTAGACCGGACTCYCGCTGTTGCCGGGATAGGCCGTGCCGTCGAGCTGGAAGATGTCGTAGGAGGTGCGCTGCAGCTGGACCAGCTGGCGCACGTCGAGCTTGCGCGAACTCAGCGAAGGCATGACCACCGGCGTGATCGCGGCGAGGGTGGCGCGGTGGGTGGCCGCATGCAGGCCCAGCACCATGCCCAGCGGATAACCGGTAAAGGCCAACGACTGCCCTTCGGCGACGCTGTCGGAATCCCCCAGCTTCAGCGCCGGCAGCGGCGGACCGCTCAGGCGCAGGTGGGCCAGGTCGTGTTCGTTGTCGCGCGCCACCAGCTGGGCCGGGCGGAAACGCACGGTGTCGCCGTCGCTGGTCACGATGCCCAGCTGCTCCATGCGCGTCTCGTCCAGCTTTTCGGGCACCACGTGCGCATTCGTGATCACGCTGAGGCCGTCTCCCACCACGAAACCGGTACCGACGAACACGGTCGAGGGACTGCGCGTGCGCTCGAAGGTGCCGACCCCGACCACGGAGCGCTTGACCGTCGGCACCACCGCCGTCAGCTCGGCGCCCACTGCCGGCACGATCATGCAGGCGGCCGCGAAACCGGCCAGCAGCGCCCGCCAGGACCCGCGGCGCGGGGCCGTGCGAGGGGTGG
Source organism: Massilia sp. 05N420 (assembly GCF_056397205.1). NCBI lineage: Bacteria > Pseudomonadati > Pseudomonadota > Betaproteobacteria > Burkholderiales > Oxalobacteraceae > Massilia > Massilia sp. 05N420. Next base: position 92,259 of record NZ_JBFTMX010000004.1, on the reverse strand, counting down.
CGGAAGGGCTGCCGGAGCATGTTTCGTTGGTGCACCAACCGTGCACCCCTTTTTGCAATTTAGACATTACAATAAAGCAGTATCTTTTAGAAAGTTGCGATTTCGCAAGTCTACTGCATGAATGCTCCGCATATGAAAGTCCGATGTACTTCCCAGCAATAATTTCACTAAATTAATGCAAACCTGACCCTATCTCCGTGTTTCTTAAAGGAATTTGTGTTGTAGCCGAGGTACGGCTTGTTGAGCTCTTCACATTTTTCGTGTGCTTAATTGCAATTGCAGAGAGTACAAGCGATGATGCGTGAGTATTCCATTTTCCTCTGATTTGGATCAGTAAATGAGTCCAAATCTTTCATGGTGAGATTGAACGATGGCAGAGATCACAGCCACCCTCCTGAACTTCCTTAAAGCAATCGGCAAATACCGCTGGTATGCCGTCGCCATCGCCTGGACCGTCGCCGTCATCGGCTGGGCCGTGGTGCTGCGTCTGCCCAACCAGTACGAGGCCTCGGCCCGTGTCTACGTCGACACCCAGAGCATCCTCAAGCCCTTAATGTCAGGAATGACCACCCTGCCCAACCTGGACCAGCAGGTGGTGTTCATGCGCCGCACCCTGCTCAGCCGTCCGAACGTCGAAAAGCTGATGCGCATGGTCGACCTCGACGTCAAGGCCAAGGATGCCAAGGAGCACGAGAAAATCGTCGACGACCTGATCGCCAAGATCAAGATCGGCGGCACCGAGCGCGACGACATCTATACGATCACCTACGTCTCGGACAACCCGAAACTGGGCAAGGACATCGTGCAGTCCCTGCTGACCATCTTCGTCGAGGGCAGCTTCAGCGGCAAGAAGCAGGACTCGGAAAAGGCCGTGCAGTTCATCGACGACCAGATCAAATCCTATGAAGAGAAGCTGAGCGCCGCCGAGAACTCGCTGAAAGAGTTCAAGATCAAGAACATGGGCCTGCTGCCGCGCGAAGGCGGCGGCGACTTCAGCGGCCAGCTGATCCAGGCCACCGACCAGCTCAGCCAGGCCCGCCTGGAGCTGGCCGAGGCCGAGCAGGCCCGCAACGCGATCCGCCGCCAGATCACGGGCGAGCCGGCCAAGCCCGGCAAGGCGGGCGAGGCCGTGGAAATCCCCGTCACCGATCCGGAACTGGAAAACCGCATCGCCACCGCCCAGAAGAACCTGGACACCCTGCGCCTGCAGTACACCGAGCAGCACCCGGACATCGTCGCCAACAAGCGCCTGCTGGACCAGCTGCTGGCGCAGAAGGCCGACCTGGCCAAGCAGAAGAAGCGCAGCAACGATCCGGGCGCCGGCTACAGCCCGATGCTGCAGCAGCTGAACGTCTCGCTGTCGGCGGCCGAGGCCCACGTGGCATCGATGCGCATCCGTGCCGACGAATATGCGGCCCGCGTCGCCCGCCTGCGCGCCCAGAGCTCGTCGGTGCCGGAAGTCGAGGCCCAGCTGGCCCAGCTGAACCGCGACTACCAGGTCAACAAGGAGAACTACCAGAAGCTGCTCGAACGCCGCGAATCGGCGCGCCTGTCGGGCGACCTGTCGTCCGCCACCGACATGCTGACCTTCCGCGTGATCGATCCGCCGACCGTGCCGACCCAGCCGGCCGGTCCGAACCGCCTGCGCCTGTTCTCACTGGTGTTCGCCGGCGCCCTGGCGGCCGGCATCGCCGTCGCCTTCCTGATGAGCCAGCTGCGCCCGACCTTCCTGAGCCAGGCCACCCTGCGCGACGTCACCGGCGTGCCGGTGCTGGGCTCGATCGGCATGAACTGGACGGCGGAACAGACGGTCCGCCGCAAGCGCCGCCTGGCCGCCCTCGGGGTATCGGTACTGGTGCTGTTCGGGATCTACGGCGCCGGGATGGCAGCGATCCTGTCCCATCCCTCGTTTTAATCGCGGCGCCCCCGCAAAGTTTGCAAGGAGTTCCACGTGAGCATTATCGAAAAAGCAGCCAGCCGCATCGACCGGCAGCGTAGCGCCGCTCCCGCCAGTCCCGTCGCCGCTGGCGGCCTCAACGACAGCGCCGCGCTGCATCCGGTCGCGGACAGCCCGTCCGTGACCGTGGCCGACACCGTCATCCACGAAACCGTGCACGCGGTGCCGGTTACGCCGGTCCCCGTGAACGAGCAGACGGCCGCGCCGAAGTTCACCACCCGCAAAGTAGAACTGGACCTGGCGCGCATGCGCGAGACGGGCATGGTCACCGCGGCCAGCGGCCGTACGCCACTGCTGGAAGACTTCCGCATCATCAAGCGTCCGCTACTGCAGCGCGCCTTTGCCGCCCGCGCGCCGGGCGGCAACCCGGGCAACCTGATCATGATCACCAGCTCGCTGCCGGGCGAAGGCAAGACCTATACCGCGATCAACCTGGCGATGAGCATCGCGATGGAGCTCGACCACACCGTGCTGCTGGTCGACGCCGACGTCGCCCGTCCGTCCATCCTGCGCACCCTCGGCCTGCCGCCCCAGCGCGGCCTGATGGACATCCTGGTCGACGACAAGCTCGACATGGGCGATGTCATGCTGCGCACCAACGTCGATACCCTGTCGATCCTGCCGGCCGGCACCAGCACGCCGCGCGCGACCGAGCTGCTGGCCAGCTCGACCATGAGCAACCTGGTCGAGGAAATCGCCAACCGCTATCCGGACCGGATCGTGATCTTCGACTCGCCGCCGCTGCTGCTGACCAGYGAATCGCGGGTGCTGGCCTCGCACATGGGCCAGATCGTGCTGGTGGTCGAGGCCCAGACCACGACCCAGCACGCGGTCAAGGAAGCCCTGAGCCAGCTCGAAGGCATCGACAACGTCAATCTCATCTACAACAAGACCAGGGACATCCCAGGCATCGAAGAGACGTATGACTATCACTACGGCTAAGCGGCCGGCGATCGCGGCGCTTCGGCTCACGCCGCTGGCGCTGGCGGCCATGCTGCTGTCGAACGAATGCCGCGCGGACGACTGGCGCATCGCACCGACCGTCACCCTGCGCGAGACTTACTCCGACAATCTGAACAACCAGAACGACACCCTGGCCAGGAGCGGCTTCGTGACCGACGCCGGTCCCGCCATCAGCGTCAGGAAAGACGGCCGCCGCCTGAAGCTCAGCGCGAATGCCGAGTACCGCCGCTTCGTCTACCAGCACGACGACATCCCGAACGTCCACGACAGCGAGACCCGCTACCAGGCGGCGATGAAGTCCGAGCTGATCGACGATTTCCTGTTCCTGGACGGCGGCGCGAGCCGTTCGCGCCAGGCCGCCTCGGCCTTCGGCCCGGTGGCCGCCAACAGCTATTCGTCGCTCAACAACATCGACGTCCGCACCTGGAGCGTCAGCCCCAGCCTGCGCCACCGCTTCGGCTCGACCGCCGTGGTGGCGGCGCAGTTCACGCGCGACTCGGTGCGCAGCGACCGCGGCGAGGCCTTCGGCAACACCACCGGCAGCAGCACCGCCATCAATGCGATGAGCGGCCCGTCGTTCCGGGAACTCGGCTGGAACCTGGCGTACAACCGCCAGGAGCTGGGCTCCACCATCAGCGGCGATTCCAGATCGCAGACCGGCAACGCCGGCCTGCAGTGGCGGCTGGACCCGCACCTGAACCTGACGGCCAATGCCGGCTACGACAAATTCGAATATCCGGCATTCAACCAGCGCACCAAGGGGCCGAACTGGTCGCTCGGCTTCATGTGGGCGCCGTCGGCGCGCACCAGCGTCAATGCCACCTTCGGCCACCGTTACTTCGGCAAGACCGGTTCGCTGCTGGCCAGCCACCGCACCCGCCACAGCAGCTGGAGCCTGAGCTACAGCGACGCGATCACGACCACCCGCGCGCAATTCCTGCTGCCGGCCACGGTGGACACCGCCAGCCTGATCGACAGCATGCTGAGGACCGCGTATCCGGATCCGGCCGAGCGCGCGCAGATGGTGGCGACCTATATGGCGGCCAGCGGCCTGCCGCCGTCGCTGCCCAACACCATCAACTACCTGAGCAACCGCTACGCCCGCAACAAGCACCTGCAGGCCGGCGCCCTGTTCCGCGGCGCGCGGACCGACCTGGCGATCAGCGTGTTCGCGGACCAGCGCAACGCGGTATCGCTGCAGCAGTCCGACAGCACGCTGCTGCCCAGCCAGTTGAGCACCCTGAACGACAACACGCGCCAGCGCGGCGCCAGCGCCAACGCCAGCTACAAGCTGTCCTCGAGCACGCAGGCGCAGGCCAGCCTGTACGCGGCGCGCATCCAGTCCATCGATACCGGCTTGATCAACAACCTCAGGCAGATGAGCCTGGGCCTGAACCGGCGCTTCGACGCGAAGACCATCGGCACGCTCGACGTGCGCCACTCCACCGGACGAGCCGGCCTGTTTACCAGCGACAAATATCACGAGAACGCACTCGTGGCGACGCTGTCGGTCCGGTATTAAGCAAGCGGAGCATTCACATGTACGAGACCTTTTACGGATTTTCCGCCAAACCCTTCCAGCTGCGCCCCGACCCGCACTTCTTCTTCGGCAGCAAGGGCCACAAGCGCGCCATGGCCTACCTCGAGTACGGCCTGTCGCAGGGCGAAGGCTTCATCATCGTCACCGGCGAGGTCGGCGCGGGCAAGACCACGCTGGTACGCAACCTGTTCAACGGCCTGCCCTCGGACCAGATCGTGGCGGCCCACATCGTCAACACCCACCTGGATCCGGACGACACCCTGCGCATGGTGGTGTCGGCCTTCGGCCTGCCGTACGAGGGTGCGAGCAAGACCGACCTGCTGACGCGCCTGGAAAAATTCCTGTGCGACGTCGACCACCAGGGCAAGCGCGCCCTGCTCGTCATCGACGAGGCTCAGAACCTGTCGGCGCGCACGGTCGAAGAGCTGCGCATGCTGTCGAACTTCCAGACCGACGACAAGTCGCTGCTGCAGACCTTCCTGCTCGGCCAGCCGGAATTCCGCGCCACCCTGCACAGCCCCGGCATGCAGCAGCTGCGCCAGCGCGTGATCGCCAGCTACCACCTGGGCCCGATGGATGCGCAGGAGACCCGCGCCTATATCGAGCACCGCATGGCGACGGTCGGCTGGAACGGCGACCCGTCCTTCGACGACGGCGCCCACGCCGCCATCTATGCCTACAGCGGCGGCATTCCGCGCAAGGTCAACACCCTGATGGACCGCGTGCTGCTGATGGGCTACCTGGAAGAGATGCATGCCTTCACGGAAGCCGACATCAACACCGTGATCAGCGACATCAGCGAAGAATTCCAGCTGCCCGGCGCCAACGGCGATTCGCTGGCGGCCGGCAGCCCGGCCGTCCTCGCCCAGGACCTGCACGTCGGCGAGATCCGCACCGCCGACATGCGCGTCGAAGAGCGCCGCGGCAACAGCGTCGAGATGCTGGACGAACGCATGATGCGCCTCGAAAAGTCGATCGTTTCCGTGCTGTCGATCCTGAAGAAGATCGTCGCCACGCCCCAGGGGGCGGTAACCCAGCCAATGGACAACCAAGAATGAACATGGTCGAACTTGCCCCGCGCCGCCTGCCGGCGCCGGGGGAACGCATCCGCAACGCCATGACCTGCGATGTCGAGGACTATTTCCAGGTGTCGGCCTTTGCTCCCTACATCGACCGCGCCAGCTGGCCGGAACGCGAATGCCGGGTCGAGGCGAACATGGACCGCATCCTGGCCCTGTTCGAACGCCATGGCGTGCGCGCCACCTTCTTCACCCTGGGCTGGATCGCCGAGCGCTATCCGCAGGTGGTGCGCCGCATCGTCGCCGGCGGCCACGAGCTGGCCAGCCACGGCTACGGCCACCTGCGCGCCTCCGACCAGACCCGCGCCGAATTCGCCAACGACATCCGCTCCGCCAAGGCGCTGCTGGAAGACATCGGCGGCCAGGCCGTGCTGGGCTACCGCGCGCCCAGCTTCTCGATCGGCCGCGCCAACCTGTGGGCGCTGGACGAGCTGCTCGACGCCGGCTACCGCTACAGCTCCAGCATCTACCCGATCGCCCACGACCACTACGGCATGCCGGAAGCGCCGCGCTTCGCCTTCTACCCGAACGGTCCGGACGGCCTGCTGGAAGTGCCGATCACCACCGTGCAGATGCTGGGCCGGAACCTGCCGGCCGGCGGCGGCGGCTACTTCCGCCTGCTGCCCTATGCGCTGTCGCGCTGGATGATGGCCAAGGTCAACCGCGCCGACCGCCAGCCCTCGCTGTTCTACTTCCACCCGTGGGAGATCGACACCCAGCAGCCGCGTCCCGCGGGCCTGGACGCCAAGTCGCGCTTCCGCCACTACGTCAACATCGACCGGATGGAAGCCCGCATCGAGGCCCTGGCGCGCGACTTCGCCTGGGACCGCATGGACCGCATCTTCCTGAACCAGGAATGAGGCGAGCATCATGGAAGACCTGCTGCTGCTGATCCACCGGATCCCCTACCCGCCCAACAAGGGCGACAAGATCCGCTCCTACCACCTGCTCAAGCACCTGTCCCGCCACTACCGGGTTCACCTGGCGACCTTCGTCGACGATCCGGACGACTGGCAGTACGTGCCGCACGTGGAAGCACTGTGCGCGAGCAGCCATTTCGCGCGCATGAACCCGCGGCTAGCGCGCGTACGCAGCCTCGGCGCGCTGCTGAAGAACCGCTCGCTGTCGCAGGAATACTACCGCGATGCCGGCATGGCGCGCTGGGTCGACGACACCCTGGCCGCGCACAGGATCGACCGCGTGCTGGTGTTCTGCTCGCCGATGGCGCAGTACGCCGAGAACCACCGCAGCGCGCGCCGCGTGATCGACTTCTGCGACATCGACTCCGAAAAATGGCGCCAGTACGCCGAGCAGAAATCCTTCCCGATGAACCTGGTCTACCGCTACGAGGCGAAGCAGCTGCTGCGCTACGAGCGCCAGGTGGCGCGCGACTACGACGCCTCGCTGTTCGTGTCGGCCCCCGAGGCCGAGCTGTTCCGCAGCCTGGCGCCGGAAAGCGGCCCGAAGATCGGCCACTTCAGCAACGGCGTCGACACCGAGTATTTTTCGCCCGAGCGGCCGTATGAGAATCCGTTCGCGGCCGGCGAGCGCGCCCTGGTCTTCACCGGCGCCATGGATTACTGGCCGAACATCGACGCGGTGAAGTGGTTCGCCGCCGAAGTCTTCCCCACGGTGCACCGGCGCTTCCCTGACGCCCGCTTCTACATCGTCGGCTCGCGTCCGGCGCCGGCGGTGCAGGCCCTGGCCCAGCAGCCGGGCGTGGTGGTGACCGGCACCGTCCCCGACGTGCGCCCCTACATCGCCCACGCCGCCGCCGCGGTGGCGCCGCTGCGGATTGCGCGCGGGGTCCAGAACAAGGTACTGGAAGCGATGGCGATGGCAACCCCGGTGGTGGTATCGCCGCAGGCGCTGGAAGGCATCGACGCCGTCCCCGGCAGCGAACTGGTGCTGGCCGACGAACCTACCGCCTTCGCCGACGCCTGCGCCGCCCTGCTCGAAGGACAGGACGGCGCCATCGACGCGATCGGCCGCGCCGCCCGCGACAAGGTCCAGCGCCGCTACAGCTGGTCGAGCAACCTGGCATGCATCGGAGAGAGCCTCGAATGTTCCTGAAACCCCCACCCGAAGTGCTGGGCGCTACCATCGCCGCCCCGCACCCGTCCATGTCGCGCGCCCGCGCGGCCATGATCGTGCTGGCCCTGCTGGCCCCGTTCGCCCTCTATTTCGGCACCGTGCGCTCGATCGTCGGCCTGTGGAACAGCTCCGAGACCTTCGCCCACGGCTACGTGATCCTGCCGATCAGCCTGTGGCTCATCTGGCGCCGGCGCGAGAATTTCAGCCTCTATCCGGTACAGCCCTGGGCTCCGGGCCTGGCGCTGGTCGCGCTGCTCGGCGCCGGCTGGCTGGCGGCCCAGCTGGGCGAGGTCCAGGTAGTGTCGCAATACACCTTCGTCGCCATGTTCCCGGCGATCGCGCTGGCCCTGCTGGGACCGCGCCTGGCCGGCTCGCTGACCTTCCCGCTGCTGTTCCTGCTGTTCGCGGTGCCGTTCGGCGAAGCCTTCGTCGGCCCGCTGATCCAGTTCACCGCCGACTTCACGGTGGCGGCGGTGCAGGCCACCGGCATCCCGGTCCTGCGCAGCGGCACCCGCTTCGAGCTGCCGACCGGGAACTGGTCGGTGGTCGAGGCCTGCAGCGGCGTGCGCTACCTGATCTCCTCGATCACCCTGGGCTGCCTGTACGCCTACCTCACCTACCGCTCGACCATGCGGCGCGCGCTGTTCATCGGCCTGTCGGTCGTGGTGCCGATCCTCGCCAACGGCCTGCGCGCTTACATGATCGTGATGATCGGCCACCTGTCCGGCATGGCGCTGGCCACCGGCGTCGACCACCTGATCTACGGCTGGCTGTTCTTCGGCCTGGTCATGTTCATCATGTTCTGGATCGGCAGCTACTGGCGCGAAGACACCACCGAGCCGGCGGCGGCAACGGCGGCAGCGGCCTCCGGCACCACGGCGGCGGCACCGTCGCTGCGCGAACGCGTCGGCAAGGGCGTCCCGGCGCTGGCCGCCGGCGTGCTGGCCGTGTGCGCGCTGTGGCCGGCGCTGGCCCTCTACGGCGAGCAGGCCAACCACAACCCGGCCCCGGTTTCCCTGGGCGAGGTGGCCGTCGGCTGGCCCCAGGCCGCGCCCTTCGCCGACTGGAAGCCGGACTACATGGCGCCCGACGTCGACTTCGTGCGCAGCTACCGCCGCGACAGCGTGCCGGTGGCGCTGAACCTGCTGTACTACCGCAACCAGGACCGCAGCAAATCCCTGATCAGCTCCCTGAACCGCCTGGCCGGCTACAAGGACACCTGGCACGAGACCGAGAGCGCGAAGCGGGTCGAAACCGCCGGCGGCCGTCCGCTGACCGTGCGCGAGACCGTGCTGCGCGACGGCGGCAAGGGCCTGCTGGTGTGGAGCTGGATGCGCATCGGCGGCCACGACACGACCAGCAATGCGATCGGCAAGCTGTACCAGGCGGGATCGAAGGCGATGCTGCGCGGCGACGACGGCGCGGCGCTGATGCTGTCGGCGCCCTTCGACGAGCATCCGGAAGCGGCGCGGGCCGCCCTGCGCGCCTTCGTCGCCGACAACCTGAAGGCGATCGACGCGGCGCTGGCCCACGCCGCCGCCACGCATTGAGGCTTGCCACGCAATGAGCGACATGAAGCAAGCGCCGCTGGTGGCCCACCTGATCTACCGGCTCGACATCGGCGGCCTGGAAACCCTGCTGGTCGACGCCATCAACCGCATGCCGGCCCATAAGTACCGGCATGCGGTGATCTGCCTGACCGATTACACCGAGTTCGCCCAGCGCATCACGCGCCCGGGCGTGGAACTGGTGGCGCTGCACAAGCCGCCCGGCCTCGAACTGGGCACGCACAAGCGCCTGTTCAAGGTGCTGCGCGCCATGCGTCCCGACGTGCTGCACACCTATAACCTGGGCACCATCGAATACCACGCCACCGCCCTGCTGGCCGGGGTGCCGGTGCGGGTGCACGCCGAGCACGGACGCGACGCCAGCGACCCGCACGGCGTGAACCGCAAGCACAAGCTGCTGCGCCGCCTGCTGGTGCCCGTCATCGACCGCTACGTGCCGGTCTCGCGCGACCTCGAGCGCTGGCTGCGCGGCGTGATCGGCATTCCGCAGGCGAAGATCGAGCTGATCGACAACGGCGTCGACACCGAACGTTTCCGCCCCGGCAGCTTTGATGAACCGTGGAGCGCGCCCGGCATGTTCGTGATCGGCACCGTCGGCCGCCTGCAGGACGTGAAGGACCAGGCCACCCTGATCGAAGCCTTCGCCCGCCTGCGTGCGATGCTGCCGGAACAGCGCCCGCGCCTGCGCCTGGTGCTGGTCGGCGACGGCCCTTTGCGCGCGCAGCTCGAACAGAAGATCATTGATGCCGGCCTGCAGGACTGCGCCTGGCTGGCCGGCCCGCGCAGCGACGTCGCGCCGCCGATGCGCAGCTTCTCGCTGTTCGCCCTGTCCTCGATCGCCGAGGGCACCCCGGTGACGATGCTGGAAGCGATGGCGAGCGGGCTGCCGGTGGTCTCGACCGCGGTCGGCGGCATTCCCGACCTGGTGCTCGACGGCGCCACCGGCGCCCTGGTGCCGCCCGGCGATCCGCAGCGCCTGGCCGACGCCCTGGCCGCCTATGTGCTCGACGGGGAACTCACCCGCCGGCACGGCGCGGCCGGACGCGCGCGCATCGAACAACAATACAGCGTCGCCGCCATGCTGGCCCATTACATGGACCTGTACGACGGCCTGCGCAAGACCAAAACCCCACTTCAAGAAGCAATCACACCATGTGCGGAATAGTAGGCATTTTTGACATGCGCGGCGGACGTCCCATCGACCGCGGCGTACTCGGACGGATGAACGACACCCAGTTCCACCGTGGTCCGACCGAAGGCGACCTGCACCTCGAGCCGGGCCTCGGCTTCGGCCACCGGCGCCTGTCGATCATCGCGCCCGAAAACGGGCTGCAGCCGCTGTTCAACGAAGACCGTACGGTGGCGCTGGTGTTCAACGGCGAAATCTATAACTTCCGCAAGCTGCGCGCCGAGCTGCAGGAACTCGGCCACGAATTCCGCACGCCGTCCGACAGCGAAACCATCGTCCACGCCTGGGAGCAATGGGGCGAGGACTGCGTGCGCCACCTGCGCGGCATGTTCGCCTTCGTGATCTGGGACCGCACCCGGCAGACCCTGTTCGCCGCGCGCGACCGCATCGGCATCAAGCCGCTGCACTACGCCGTGCTGCCGGACGGGATGTTCCTGTTCGGCTCCGAGCTGAAGTCCATCCTGTCGGTGCCGGGCCTGCCGCGCGAGATCGATCCGCATGCGGTCGAGGAGTATTTCGCCTACGGCTACGTACCGGAACCGCGCACCATCTTCAGGCATGCGCACAAGCTGCTGCCGGGCCATACGATTACCCTGAAAGTGGGCGACAGCAGCATCGAGCAGAAGAAATACTGGGACGTGCCGTTCACGCCGCACGACCGCATGACCGAGCGCGACATGGAGGGCGAACTGATCTACCGCCTGCGCGAAGCGGTCGAGAGCCACCTCGAAGCCGACGTGCCGCTGGGCGCCTTCCTGTCCGGCGGCGTCGATTCCAGCGCCATCGTGGCGATGATGGCCGGCCTCTCGAAGGAGCCGGTGAATTCCTGCTCGATCGCCTTCGACGACCCGGCCTTCGACGAATCGAACTACGCGCGCGAAGTGGCGGAGCGCTACCAGACCAACCACCAGTGCGAGACCGTCAGCAAGGACGACTACGGCCTGGTCGACACCCTGGCCCACCTGTACGACGAACCCTATGCCGACAGCTCGGCGATCCCGACCTACCGCGTCTGCGAACTGGCCCGCAAGCGCGTGACGGTGGCCCTGTCCGGTGACGGCGGCGACGAGAACTTCGCCGGCTACCGCCGCCACCGCATGGCCCACAACGAGAACCGGGTGCGTTCGATGCTGCCGCTGGCGCTGCGCAAGCCGGTGTTCGGATTCCTCGGCGCCGCCTATCCGAAGGCCGACTGGGCGCCGCGCGTGTTCCGCGCCAAGACCACCTTCGAAGCGCTGGCGCGCGACCTGACCGAAGGTTACTTCCACGGCGTGTCGATGCTGAACGACCGCGTGCGCGGCCAGCTGTTCTCGGAGCGCTTCAAGAGCAGCCTGCAGGGCTACAGCGCGGTCGAGGTGATGCGCAACTACACGAAGGATGCGCCGACCGACGATCCGCTGTCGCTGATCCAGTACATCGACATGAAGACCTACCTGCCGGGCGACATCCTCACCAAGGTCGACCGCGCCAGCATGGCGCACGCGCTGGAAGTGCGGGTGCCGCTGCTGGACCACCAGTTCGTCGAATGGGTGTCGGGCCTGCCGTCGAGCACCAAGCTGCGCAACGGCGAAGGCAAGCACATCTTCAAGAAGGCGCTCGAGCCCTACCTCGGCAACGACGTCCTGTACCGCAAGAAGATGGGCTTCTCGATCCCGCTCGCGGCCTGGCTGCGCGGGCCGCTGGCCGACAGCATGAAGAAGGCGGTGCTCAGCCCCCTGCTGCGCGATACCGGCATCTTCAACGAGCAATACCTGAAGCGGATGGTCGACGAACACCTGGCGCGCCTGAAGGACCACAGCACCGCGCTGTGGCAGGTGCTGATGTTCGAAGCCTTCCTGCGCAAGAACCAAGCATAACCTCAAAGTTCAAAGAAAAGCCCATGCGAGTCCTGCACGTCCTCGATCACTCGATCCCGCTGCACAGCGGTTATACCTTCCGTACCCGCTCGATCCTGCGCGAACAGCGCGCGCTCGGCTGGGAAACCTTCCACGTCACCGGCGCCAAGCAGGGTTCCGGCGACATGCTGGAAGAAACCAGCGACGGCCTGCACTTCTACCGCACGCCGTCCGGCTCGACCTTGTCGAAGCTGCCGGTGCTGAACCAGGTCGACGTGATCGACGGCCTGGCCAGGCGCCTGGCCGAGATCATCCCGGTCGTCAAGCCGGACGTGCTGCACGCCCACTCGCCGGTGCTGAACGCGATCGCCGCCCTGCGCGCCGGCAAGAAGTTCGGCATCCCGGTGGTGTACGAAGTGCGCGCCTTCTGGGAAGACGCCGCGGTCGACCATGGCACCAGCACCGAGAACGGCCTGCGCTACAAGCTCACGCGCGCGCTCGAGACCTATGCGCTGAAGCGCGCCGACGCCGTCACCACCATCTGCGAAGGCCTGCGCAAGGACATCGTCGCGCGCGGCATCCCGGCCGACAAGGTGACCGTCATCCCGAACGCGGTGGACATCGACAAGTTCGCGCTGGGCGGCAGCGCCGACCTGCAGCTGAAGGACAAGCTGGGCCTGTCCGGCTCGCGCCTGATCGGCTTCATCGGCTCGTTCTACGCCTACGAAGGCCTGGACGTGCTGCTGCGCGCGGTGCCGAAGCTGTCGGCGCGCATGCCGGACCTGCGCGTGCTGCTGGTTGGCGGCGGTCCGCAGGATGCCCAGCTGCGCCAGCTGGCGAAAGACCTGAAGATCGAGGACAGGGTGGTGTTCACCGGCCGCGTGCCGCACGACCAGGTGACCAGGTACTACGACCTGCTGGACGTGCTGGTCTACCCGCGCCTGCCGATGCGCCTGACCGACCTGGTCACGCCGCTGAAACCGCTGGAAGCGATGGCCCAGGGCCGGATCCTCGCGGCCTCCGACGTCGGCGGCCATCTCGAGCTGATCGCCGACGGCAAGACCGGCGTGCTGTTCCGCGCCAACGATACCGATTCCCTGGTCGAGAAGGTGGCGACGCTGCTGGAATCGCAGCAGAAGTGGCCCGAACTGCGTCGGGCCGGCCGCAACTATGTGGAGACGGAGCGCAACTGGCCGGTCAGCGTGGCGCGCTACAAGAACATCTACGGCCGCCTGACGGGAACCCTCGCGGCCTGATGGCGGTCGCGGCCGCCGGCCTCGATGGCCGGCGGCCGCATCGTGTGTCAGCGGTTCTGGAAGTCGATGATGCGGCGGTCGACGATGCTGCCGTCGCGGATGCAGACGGCCGGCGCCAGCACCTCGTCCTGGTCGACCCTGCCCTCGATGATGACGTCCAGGTACTTGACCATCTGCTCGCCCAGGCAGTTACTCACCGAATAGCCGACCAGCGCGGGCGTGTGATCGACCACGTAGTGCAGCACGCCGTCGACGCTGTACACCGGATCTTCGATGGTGGTCGGCCGGCTGGTTTCGATCGCCCCTGCGCGGTCGCAGCTGATGTCGACGATCATGGCCGGTTTGCGCAGCAGCGCCAGGTCTTCCCGGTAGATGATGTGGTCCTTGCGGTAGACGTCCCACAGGATGCCGTTGACGACCACGTCGTATTTGCCCAGTTCCTGGCGCAGCAGTTTCTCGGTCTTGCGCTCGAACACATTGATCGTCGCGCCCATGCAGGACAGGATGCGATAGGCGCCGCGTGCGATGTTGCCGCGCCCGATCAGGGCCACCTTGCATTCGTAGACGCATTTGCCGTACAGGGTGAAGGCATGCATGATCGCGGCTTCGCCGGCGAGCTCGTTGCTGCGCCAGAAGACGTGGCGGTTACCCTCGAACATGTCTTCCCAGGCGATCGCCGTGATCTCCTTGGAGAGGATCTTGTCGGTGATGGAGCGGTTCTGCACCGCGTGCACCCAGCCGAAAATGGTCTGCCTGGGTTTCAGCTCTTCCAGGTAGGTGGCGTCGCCGATCTTGGGATCGCAGATCACATCCTTCGACAGCGCTTCCTCGCGCGGCACCACATGGGCGCCGGCCGCGCGGTATTCCTCGTCCGGGTGGCCGAAGCCGGCGCCATAGCCTTCTTCGAAATACAGGTGGTCACGGTGGCGGATCTGCGCCACGTGCTTGGGCAGGAGTGCGCGTCGTTTCTCGTTTTCCTTGGTACTGATCATCAGGCCGACTGTTTTCATGTGGCTCCCCTTTCTAGAGATGTGACTTCTTGTAGGCGCGTCTGTTTGCTGCTGGATATCGCGGACGAGGCGGGACTCGGCTCGATGAAGGTCTCCGCATGCTTCTTGGTGCGGGCCAGCAGGAGCAGCGGATGAAAGACCCAGTCGCGCCGCCGCCGCAGCGAGGGCAGCACGCTCGAGAGCAGCAGCAGGATCTTGTTCGGCAGGGTCAGGTAAGTGAGCGCTTCGCGCACCACGCCGAAATCGCTGTAGGCGAAACGCTCTTCCGCCTCGTCGCGGGCGCCGCAGATCGCGGGATCGAGCGGGGCCAGGTCGGGCGGCATGTTGCGCGAGCCATGGAAGTCGTAGAACTCTGGATAGAAGCGGCGCAGGCACTCTTTCTGGAAGAACCACTTGTACTTGTCGGCCGGGTGGTATTCGAAGGTCGCGCGCGCGAACTCGACGTCGCAGTAAGGGAAGACGGGCACATGTCCGGGCGGGTGCATCATGGTGATCCAGGGACTGATGCAGCGGCGCGTACGCGATTCGATGAAGGCCATCTCGGCCTGGTTGATATTGCTGGCGAACTGGTCGAGATAGGCGCGGTACTGCTGCTGGAACTGCTCCAGGCTCGGGAAACGCTGCGACAGCTGCTTGAGCATATAGGGCTTGCTGGTCTCGCCGAGGACCAGGCCGACGTCCCGTTCCGCCGTCTCGTGCAGGCCATCGATCTCGAAGCCGGAGTTGCCGAAGGTGTCGCCGGCAAGGCCGTCGAACACCAGCGACGGCGGACGCTTGGCCAGCCAGCGCATCAGCGGCAGCGACCATGCATGCATGAAGGTCTCGGTGCCGATCAATGCCTGGCGGCGTGCGGCGTCCTCCCCCATCAGGGCCGGTTTTGTCGCCGGCACGACCTCGCAGTCGACCCCGAAGGCGGCCGCGATCTTCGGCGCGTAGTGCGAGTCGAGCTCGAAGTCGCCGGTTTTCTTTCGGTGGAAGGTCTGGCAGGTGACCGCCTTGAACGGCACCTTCCTGCGCAACAGCGTGGCGAAGAAACGGCGCGAATCGAAGCCGCTGGAAAACGGCAGCGCCACCTCGCCGACGTTCAGCTTCAGGCAGCGCTCGAAGCCGGCCTGGTAGGCATCCTCGACGACCCGGAAGGCCTCGTCGTCGATGCGGCGCGTGCCGGCGGGCAGGGCCGCGAAATCGAACCAGCGCCGCTTCTCCATCCGCTCGGGCCACAGCGTCATCTGGGTGCCGGCCGGCACCCGCGCGATATCGCGGTAGAAGCTGCGGTCGCCCACCGGGCTGCTGTTCTGCATCAGGCCGGCCCACCCGATCATGTCCGGCTCGTCGCCATCGACGTGCAGCAGGGCCGGATGGGACGCGAACAGCCAGGCGGAACCCAGCCGGCGGTAATAGAGCGGACCGAAACCGAAGGCATCGCTGCGGACGATCGCCTGCTGGCGCTGGCGGTCGAACTTGATGTAGGCGAATACGCCGTTCTGCAGGCCGTCCTCGATGGCCAGGCACTTCAGCACATCGGCTTCCGAGTACGAATGGACGGACAGCCCGCCTTCGTAACCGCGGAACACGATATCGCTGCCGTCGACCTCGTGCGCCAGGCCGCGGCCGTGCGCGGTACTGAGCGAAGTCACCGCCCAGAACTGCGGGCTGACCCGGGTCGCCAGGCCGCTGCCGGTACCGGTGAATGCGGGGGGCGCATCGGCGAACACGCCGGCGACGAAGAACTCGACATCGTTGAAGGTCTTCGCAATACGATCCAGATCGATTTTCATGGGGCCTCGCTAGGTGCGCCAAGAACCGCTGGCGTCGTCCGTTTGAACTTGTTGAGGAAATACGACTCGGCACCGTCCGGATAGCCGGCCAGGCGCCAGCAAGCCAGCACGACCCCGCAATACACGGCGGCGCCGACGACAACTTTGGTGATCAGCATGACCCAGTGCGCGGCCTGCAGTTCGGCGTCGAGCAGGGACAGCGCCAGCACCATCGCCAGGCAGCCCAGCACGGGGCGGCCGGCGCTGCGCACCAGCATCAGCACCGACAGGCCAGGCACGTAGCGCATCAGGAGCATGTACGAGATGCTGAAGGTCAGGACGATGGACCCGAGGCGCAGCTGGGTGACGAATTCCGGCGTGAGGTGCCCGCGCATGAGGAAGGCGCCCAGCGAGAACAGGCCGATCTGGATCCAGCTGGTCAATGCCAGCAGGCGGATCTGGCCGACCACGGTCAGCACGTAGTTGGCGCTGCTGTTGATCGACTGGATGATGTTCGACAGCGCGAGAATCTGGATGAAGGGCACGATGAACACCCACTTGTCGCCCAGCGCGACCGGGACGAAGTCGCGCGCCGTCATGACGAAGCCGACGCAGGCGGGAAAGGTGACCATGACCTGCACGGCCTGGGCCGAGAGCAGCAGGCGGGAGAGTTCGCCGAGGTTTTCGCGGGCCCGCGCAAACGCGGGAAACAGCACGCGGTTGATCGGCGCCAGCAGGTCGGTGCCGGGCACGTCCGCGATCTCGCTGGCCAGCGTGTAGCCGCCGGTGACGCTGGTGTTGCCCATGCCGCCCACCAGGAACACGGGCAGCTTGCTGTCCAGGTACTGGCTGACGTTCTTGACCAGCACCCACTGGGATACCGAAAAGATCTCGCGGATGTCGCTGAACGAAAACCACGGGCGCATCGGATGCACCATGTAGCTGCGCAGCGTGCTTGCCAGGCGGCCGACCAGCGCGCCGATGATCATGCCCCAATAGCTGTGCAGGACCAGGGTCAGCACGATGGTGGTAATGAAGCCGACCAGGCGCTTGAACATCACGTACTTGGCGTCGTCGGTGAAGCGCAGCTCTTTCTGGAAATTGATGACGCCGACGTTCTCGAACGCGCTCACGACCATCGACAGCGCCATGATCTGCACCACGGCCGTCACCCGCGGGTCCTTGTAGTATTCGGCGGCGAATGGGGCAATGGCCGTCAGCACCAGCGCCACGCAGCTGCTCTGCAGGATGCGCAGCGTCCAGGCGGTGTTGTAGAAGGACTGGGAAGGATTGGTCCGCTGGATGACGGCGACGTTGATGCCGAGGTCGAACAACACGTCGGCGAAAGCGACCACGACCGAAGCCATCGCGACGATACCGAAATCATCGGGGACTAACAGGCGGGCAAGGATGAAAGTGCTGACGATGCCGATCAGACGATCGACCCAGCGCATGACCACCATGATGACGGCGCCGCTGGCAAGACTATTACCTTTTCTGTGAACCATTATTTACTGCTATGTAAGACAACACTGTCGACGAGCAGCGCGTATTGGCGAAGGTCCAAGACGTTGTCGTCGCACACAGGATTCGCAGCGTCCGGTTACTGCCATCAGGCCGAAGTGGTATGCGAGCTTTTACACGGAAGAAATGTGTCAAAGCAGAGTAGAGCAAGCAATAAGACGTGTCAAGAATTGCAACAATCGTGCGCGAGTCAATACAGGGCAGAACTGTTGCTTTCTCGCCCTAACTGCATACGGCGTTCCGGCGCCGGCCGGAACGCCTGTTCAGACGAGAACTTCCACCACTTCCGGGTGGCTGAGGAAGCCCTGCGGGCTGGCCGAGCGGCCGTAGGCGCCGGACTGGAACACGACCACCAGGTCGCCGACGTCCGCGGCCGGCAGCTTCATCTGGTCGGCCAGCAGGTCGAGCGGGGTGCACAGCGGCCCCACCACCGACAGCGTTTCGCGTTCGCCGTCCGCCATGCGGTTGCCGATCGCGACCGGGTAGTTCTTGCGGATCACCTGGCCGAAGTTGCCTGAGGCCGCCAGGTGGTGGTGCAGGCCGCCGTCGGTGACCAGGAAGACCTGGCCGCGCGAGACCTTGCGGTCGATCACCCGGGTCACGTAGACCCCGGCCTCGCCGACCAGGTAGCGTCCCAGCTCGATCGACAGCTGCGCCTGCGGCAGGGCGACGCGCAAGCGCGGCAGCGCGGCCGCCAGCGCCTCGCCGATCGGCGCCAGGTCGAGCGCCTGCTCGCCCGGAAAATACGGGATGCCGAAGCCGCCGCCCAGGTTCAGGATCCGCACCGGATGCGGACTGCCCTCGGCCAGGCGCAGCGCCAGCTCGATGGTCTGGGCCTGGGCCTGGACGATCGCCTCGGCCTTCAGGCTCTGCGAACCGCTGAAGATGTGGAAACCGAGCACCTCGAGTTCCAGTTCCGCGGCCAGCGCCAGCACCCGCGGCGCGTCCTCGGCATCGATGCCGAACTGCTTGGCGCCGCCGCCCATGCGCATGCCCGAGCCCTTCAGCTCGAAGTCCGGATTGATGCGCAGGACCAGGCGCGGCGCGATGCCGGTCTGCGCCTGGATGCGGGCCAGGGCCCGCACTTCGCGCTCCGATTCGGCGTGCACGCAGGCGCCGGCGGCCACCGCCTGCAGCAGCTCGGCGTCGCGCTTGCCGGGACCGGCGAAGCTGAGGTGTTCCGGCGCCATGCCGGTGTCGAGCGCCACCTTCAACTCGCCGGCGGACGCCACGTCGATACCGTCGACCAGGCCCGCCATGTGCTGGACCAGGGCCGGCATCGGGTTCGCCTTCATCGAGAAATGCAGGGCAATCTCCGGCGGCAGGTGGGCGCGCACATGGGCCACGCGCGCATCCAGCAGGGCGCGGTCGTAGGCGTAGAACGGGGTCGCGCCGACACGCTGGGCCAGGCGCGGCAGCGGAATGCCGCCGACCAGCAGGCAGCCGTCGGCAACCGGGAACAGGGTTTGGGGGGCGTGGACGGGACGGGCGGCGCTCATGCGGGATTCTCGAACAGGTTCAGGTAAGGGGTGCGCAGGCCCGGGCGGTCGATCTTGCCGTTCGGGTTGCGCGGGAAGGCCTGCCCGCTCAGCACCACATGGGCCGGCATCATCCAGGCCGGCAGGCGGCGCTGGCACTGGCGCAGCAGTTCGGCCGGCTCCAGTCCGTCCCGCTGGGGCAGCGCCAGCAGCACGATGCCCTGGCCCAGCACCGGATGCGGCACGCCGAAAGCCACCGCCTCGCGCACCAGGCCGGTCGCGTAGACGGCTTCCTCGACCTCGGTCGGGCTGACCCGGTAGCCGGAGACCTTGATCATGTCGTCGCTGCGGCCGATGAAGTACAGGTAGCCGTCGCGGTCCATGCGCACGGTGTCGCCGGACCACACCGCCATCTCGGCCAGCGGCAGGCCGGCGGGCTGGCCCGGGGCCGGGCGGAAGCGTTCGGCGGTCTTGACCGGATCGTTCCAGTAGCCCAGCGCCACCAGCGCGCCGCGGTGCACCAGCTCGCCCGGCTCGTCCACTTCGCACGGCGTGCCGTCGGGGCGCACCACCATCACCTCGGCGTTCGGGATCGCGCGCCCGATCGAATCGGGGCGGCGTTCCAGTTCGGCCGGCGGCAGGTAGGTCGAACGGAAGGCTTCGGTCAGGCCGTACATCAGGAACAGCTCGGCGTCCGGCAGCGCCCGGCGCAGGGCCTGCACCGCGCGCTGCGGCATCGCGCCGCCCGAATTGGTCAGATAGCGCAGCGTGCAGCCGGCCGGCCAGTCCAGCGCGCCGAGCTGCAGCCACAGCGGCGGCACCGCCGCCAGGCCGGTGATGCGCTCGTCGACGACCGCCTTCACGATATCCTTCGGGAACAGGTAGTTCATCAGCACCGCGGTGGCGCCGGCCAGGAAGGCGCAGGTCAGCTGGCTCAGGCCATAGTCGAAGCTGAGCGGCAGCACCGACAGGATGCGGTCGCGCGGCGTGATCTCCAGGTAGGCGGTGACGCTGCGCGCGCCGGCCACCATGTTCCGGTGCGACAGCACCACGCCCTTCGGCTTGCCGGTGCTGCCCGAGGTATAGAGGATGGCCGCCATGTCGGCGTCGATCGCGCGCCGCGCCGCCAGCTGCCGCGGGTCCGGACGGGTCTGCGCCGCGCTCCATTCGCGCAGCGCCGCCGCGCCTGTGGAAAGCGCGCCCGGCGCGCCGGTGACGAACACGGTGCGCAGGTCGGGGCAATCGGCCAGCACATCCTTCAGCTGGGCCAGGCGCTCCGGCGACGTCAGCAGCACGCGCACGTTGCAGTCGGCCAGGATGTGCGCCACCTGCGCGGCCTTGAGCTGGGGATTGACCGGCACGAACACCGCGCCGGCCAGCGCCGCGCCGAACATCGCGGCCACGTTCTCGACGCGCTTGTCGAGGTAGACCGCGACCCGCTCGCGGCGCGCCACGCCCGCTTCCAGCAGCGCGCCGGCGGCCTGTTCGACGGCCTCGGCCAGGGCGGCGTAGTCGAGGCGGCGGCTGCCGTCGACCAGCGCCTCGGCGGCGGGCGTGCGGCGGGCGGCATCGAAGATAAAGTCGTGGATCAGATCGGCCATGGCAAACAGGAGAAACGCGGCGGTCCGCCGCAGCCCGCCATCTTACCAGTTCGCCCAATTTTTACGCGGCAGTTTATACTGGGTCATGCTCGTCGCCCCGCCTCCTTCCCGTCCCGCCATTCCGCTCGCACCGGTACTGTCGCTGGCCTCGTTCTACCGGAGTGCCGGCGGACGCGCCGCCACCGTGCTCGACGCCGGCGAGGCGCGCCTGGTGACCAGCGGACGGGTGGCGATCGCGCTGGCGCTGCGCGAGCTCGGCGTGGGCGCCGGCGACACCGTACTGCTGCCGGCCTACCACAGCGCCTCGATGGTGCCGCCGGTGCTGTGGCGCGGCGCGGCGCCGGCCTTCTACCGCATCGGGCCCGACGCCCGCGCCGACCTCGAACACATCGCCGCCCTGCTGCGCGCGGCGCCGCGTGCGCGGGTGGTGGTGGCGACCCACTTCTTCGGCTTTCCGCAGCCGCTGGCGGCCCTGCGCGCGCTGTGCGACGAACACGGGGTAGCGCTGCTGGAGGATTGCGCGCACGCCTTCATCGGCGAGCACGAAGGACGCCCGCTGGGCGCCTGGGGCGATTACGCGGCCGCCAGCATCATGAAATTCCTGCCCCTGTACGAGGGCGGCGCGCTGGTCTCGGCACGCCACCCGCTGGCCGGCGCCAGGCTGCGCCCGGCCGGCGCCGGCTTCGAACTGAAGGCCGCCTTCAACACCTTCGAGCGCGGCTTCGCCTTCGGCCGCCTACGCCCCCTGCACGCCGCGCTGTGGCTGCCGCTGCGCGCCAAGGACCTGGCGTGGAATGCGCTCAAGCGCGGCAGGCATGCGGGCAGCCCGCCGGCCGCGCTGGCGCCCGCCTCCTCCGACAGCGGCTACGGCTTCGACCCGGACTGGATCGACAAGCGCGCTTCGCTCGCCTCGCGCCTGGTGCTGGCGCTGTCCTCCAGCAGCCGGGTGGCGGCGCGGCGGCGGCGCAACTACCTGCGGCTGCTCGAAGCCCTGTCCGGCCTGCCCGGCGTGCGGCCCCTGCATCCGCGCCTGCCGGACGGCGTCTGCCCCTGGCTGTTCCCGCTGCTGGCCGACGATGCGGACGGCCTGGCGCAGCGCCTGCTCGCCGCCGGCGTGCCGCTGACCCGCTTCGGCTATCCGCTTTGGGACGGCGTCGACGACGCCACCTGCCCGAACGCCGCCCGGCTGTCGCGCCAGGTGCTGGGCCTGCCCTGCCACCAGGAGCTGCGCGAGGACGAATTCAGCTGGCTGATCGCCACCGTCAGGCGCGAGGTATGCACATGAAATGGACCATCGTTCCCGCCGCCCGCTTCCGGGAAGCCGCCGCGGACTGGACTTCCCTGCACGCCGCCGCCGGCGCCCCGGCCCTGCTGGCGCCGGCTTTCGTGGCGCCCCTGCTGGACGCCTTCGCGAGCGGCGCCGAGCTGCTGGCGCAAGGCCGCGAGAACGGACGCACGGTCGCGATGGCGGTGCTGGCCCCGACCCGACGCGGTGCCTGGGCCACTTTCCAACCGGCCCAGGCCCCGGTCGGCCTGTGGCTGCAGCTGCCCGGCCTCGACGCCGGCGCACTGGTGCGCAGCCTGTTCGGCGCCCTGCCCGGCTTTCCGCTGGTGTGCGCGCTGACCCAGATGGACCCGATGATCATGCCGCGCCCGCCCGAAGGACCGGCCGTCCGCACCCTCGACTACATCGACACCGCGCGGGTGACGCTGGCGGGCGGCTTCGACGCCTACTGGGAGGCGCGCGGCAAGAACCTGCGCGCCAACCTCAAGAAGCAACGCAACCGGCTCGAACGCGACGGCATCGCGACCCGGCTCGAGATCGCCCGCGATCCCGCCGCGATGGCGCAGGCGGTCGAGGATTACGCCCGCCTGGAAGGCAGCGGCTGGAAGGCCGGCGCCGGCACCGCGGTGCGCGCCGGCGACGCCCAGGGCCGCTACTACCGCGCCATGCTCGAAGCGATGGCGCGGCAGGACGCCGCCAGCGTCTACCGCTATCATTTCGGCGAGAACCTGGTGGCGATGGACCTGTGCGTCGAGGACCGCGACAGCATCGTCGTGCTGAAGACCGCCTACGACGAAACCGTGCCGGCCAGCCTGTCGCCGGCGCTGCTGATGCGCGAGGAAGCGATGCGCTCGCTGTTCGCGGGCGGCCGCTTCGCCCGCCTCGAGTTCTACGGCCGCGTAATGGAATGGCATACGCGCTGGACGGAAGAGGTACGCACTATGTACCATGTCAACCATTATCGCTGGCCCGCGCTGCGCCACCTGCACGCGCTGCGCGAAGCGCGGCAACGCCGCGCCGCCGGCGCACCAACGGACGAACAAGGATCATGAAGTATCTCGACGAAGTCAAAACCATCCTCACCGACGTGCTCGGCCTCGACCCGGCTACTCCGCTGTCGGCCGACACCCCGCTGCTGGGCAGCCTGCCCGAGCTCGACTCGATGGCCGTGGTCTCGCTGATCGGCGCGCTCGAGGACCATTTCGGCATCGCCGTCGACGACGACGACATCAGCGCCAGCACCTTCGCGACGCTGGGCAGCCTGGCCGCCTTCGTGGAACAGAAGGCCGCCTGAGGCATGACGCCGGCACACGCGCCCGCGGAAAGCTTTTTCCTGCCCGTGCGGGACGGGACCCGCTATTGCCTGTTCCATCCGCCGCAGGGCGAGTGCCGCGACGCGCTGGTCTACCTGCACCCCTTTGCCGAAGAAATGAACAAGAGCCGCCGCATGGCGGCGCTGCAGGCGCGCGCCCTGGCCGCGCGCGGCGTCGGCGTGCTGCAGATCGACCTGCACGGCTGCGGCGACAGCAGCGGCGAATTCGGCGAAGCCCGCTGGGAAGGCTGGAAGGCCGACGCCGAGGCGGCGCGCGCCTGGCTGCAGCAGCGCCTGGGCCGTCCGGCCGGGCTATGGGGCCTGCGCCTGGGCGCCCTGCTCGCGCTCGACTATGCCGCCGGCGCCCGCGAGGTGCCGCACCGCCTGCTGCTGTGGCAGCCGATGGCGAATGGCGCCGCGGTCATGAACCAGTTCCTGCGCCTGCGGATTGCCGCCGACATGGTGCAGGAGGGCGCCGCCAATGGCGGCACCAAGGCGCTGCGTGTGGCGCTCGAACAGGGCCGGCCGGTCGAGATCGCCGGCTACGAGCTGGCGCCGCAACTGGCCGCCGCCATCGATCCCCTCGACGCTTCGGTGCTGGCGCCGCGCGRCTGCCGCATCGACTGGTTCGAGGTAAGTCCGGCGGCCGGGCGTCCGCTGCCGCCGGCTTCCAGCCGCGTCACCGCCATCTGGCAGGCCCAGCGCATCGACTTCGGCGTGCACCTGGTGCATGGCGAGCAATTCTGGACCACGCCGGAGATCGCCGAATGTCCCGCCCTGCTCGACGCCACGAGCCGGCTGTACCCGGAGGCCGCGCATGCAGGCTGAAGAACGCGCCCTGTCCTTTCCCTGCGCCGGCGCCTGGCTGTACGGCGTGCTGTCGCTGCCGGCGCACATGACGCAGGCGAAGGCGCCGCGCGGCGTGCTGATCGTGGTCGGCGGTCCGCAGGTGCGCACCGGCAGCCACCGCCAGTTCACGCTGCTGGCGCGCAGCCTGGCGCAGGCCGGCTTCCCGGTGCTGCGCTTCGACTACCGCGGCATGGGCGACAGCGAGGGAGAAGCCCGCGATTTCGAACGGGTCCGGGACGACCTGCGCGCGGCCCTCGACTGCTTTTTCGCCCAGCTGCCGGGCATGCGCGACGTGGTGCTGTGGGGCCTGTGCGACGGCGCCTCGGCCGCCGCGATGTATGCGCCCGGCGACCCGCGGGTGGCCGGGCTGGCCCTGCTGAACCCCTGGGTGCGCACCGAACAGGGCGCGGCCAAGGCCACGCTGAAGCATTATTACCGCGCCAGGCTGCTGGATCCGGGGCTGTGGAAGAAGATCGCCAGCGGCAATTTCGAGGCCGGCCAGGCGGCGCGCTCGTTCGCGGCCTCGGTGCGCTCGGCCTTCGGCGGCGGCAAGACCGCGGCGCAGGATGACGCGCAGGATGCCGCCCTTCCGGAGCGCATGTACGCGGCCCTGCAGGGCTTCGAAGGAAAGACGCTGGTGATGCTGAGCGGCGCCGACCTGACCGCCCAGGAATTCGCCGGACTGGCATCCGGCTCGCGCGACTGGCAGCGCCTGCTGGACGGTCCCGCCGTCACCCGGCACACGCTGGACGGCGCCGACCACACCTGCTCGCGGCGCGAATGGCACGACCAGGTGGTCGGCTGGACCGCCGGCTGGCTGCGGTCCTGGTAGGGATCCCGCGACCGGTCAGGCGCTGGTCTTGATGCCGTGCCGGCCCATCAGGTCGTACAGGGTCGGGCGGCTGACGCCCAGCATCTCCGACGCCTTCACGATATTCCCGTCGACCCGCGCCAGCGCCCTGACGATGGCCTTGTACTCGGCCTCGTCGCGCACCTGGCGCAGGTTCAGCGGCGCTTCCTCGGCTTCCAGGTCGGGCAGGCCGAGGTCGTCGGCGACGATGGTATTCCCGTCGGCCATGATGACCGCGCGCTTGATGCAGTTTTCCATCTCGCGCACATTGCCCGGCCAGGCATAGCCCTCGATCGCGGCGATGGCGTCGGGCGCGAAGTGCAGCGAGGCGCGCGATTCCTGGGCGCAGAACTTGTTCTTGAAATGGTGGGCCAGCAGGGCGGCGTCGCCTTCGCGCTGGCGCATCGGCGGGATGTTCACCACGATCTCGGACAGGCGGTAATACAGGTCTTCGCGGAAGCGCCCCTGCACGCACAGGTCCTTCAGCTTCTGGTGGGTCGCGCAGACGATGCGCACGTCGACCGGGATCTCCTCGTGGCCGCCGATGCGCTCGATCACGCGCTCCTGCAGGAAGCGCAGCAGCTTGGCCTGCAGCGGCATCGGCAGGTCGCCGACCTCGTCGAGGAAGAAGGTGCCGCCATGGGCCAGTTCGACCTTGCCCTTGGTCTGCTTGGCGGCGCCGGTGAAGGCGCCCTTCTCGTAGCCGAACAGCTCGCTCTCGAGCAGGTTTTCCGGAATCGCCGCGCAGTTGATCGCCATGAAGCGCTCTTTCGAGCGCGGCGACAGCGCGTGGATGGCGCGCGCCAGCACTTCCTTGCCGGTGCCGGATTCGCCCAGCAGCATCACCGATGCCGAGGTCGGCGCCACCTTCTCGATGGTGCGGCAGACCTTCAGCATGCCGGGGTCGCGCGAGATCACGCCGGCCAGCGGCGAATCGGCCTGCGACTGCTGCATGCGGTGGTTTTCCTGCTGCAGGTTGTGCAGGAAGAAGGCGCGCTGGATGACCAGGTTCAGCACTTCCGGGTCGACCGGCTTCTGGTGGAAGTCGTAGGCGCCCATGCCGATCGCCTTGACGGCGTTGTTGTGGTCCTGGTTGCCGGTCAGGACGATCACGCGGGTGTCCGGCGCCAGCGCCAGGATCTGCTGGAGCGTGGCCAGGCCTTCGGTGGAACCGTCCGGATCGGGCGGCAGGCCCAGGTCCATGGTGACAACCGCCGGTTCGTGGCGGCGGATCTGGGCCAGCGCCGCCTCGCGGTCGCCGGCGACCACGACCTCATAGGCGTCCAGGCTCCAGCGCAGCTGCTTCTGCAGGCCGGGATCGTCTTCGATGATCAGGAGTTTGGGTTTGGTTTGGGTCACGGTATCCTCTCTCGGGAATCGCTCAGGCGGGCATGGCTGCGGCCGTCTCGCGGTACAGCGGCAGCACGACCTTGAACGTGGTGCCGAGCGTGGGCTGGCTGCTGACTTCCAGCTGCCCTCCCAGCTCGGTGATGTATTCGCGGCTTTCGAACACGCCGATGCCCATGCCGGCCGACTTGGTCGAGTCGAAGGGCTTGAACAGGCGCTCGCGGATGAACTCTTCGCTCATGCCTTCGCCGGTGTCGGTGATCTCGATCTCGACTGCATCGAGCTGCCCGTCCGTATCGCGGCGGCCCAGGCGGATCATCACATGGCCGTCGCGCGGCGTGGCCTCGATCGCGTTCTGGATCAGGTGGCCGACCACGCGCTCGAGGCGTTCGCGGTCCGCCACCACCTGCAGGCCCGGCACCTCGACCACCAGCTGCGGGCGCGGCTCGAAGGCGCTCTTCAGCGCCACCGCCTGGCGCACCACCTGCTCGACCGCCAGCGGCAGCTTCTTGTCGGCGTTCTCGGTGCGGGACAGCTTCTGCAGCAGCAGCTTCATCTTCTGCACCGAGTGGTTCAGGGTTTCCAGCATGTCGCGCTGGAATTCCGGGTTGTCCTTGTGCTTTTCCGCGTTCGCGTTCATCAGCGACAGCTGGGCCACCAGGTTCTTCAGGTCGTGCACGACAAAGGTCGACATGCGGTTGAAGGATTCGAACTGGCGCGCCACCATCAGCGCGTTGGCGGCGTCTTCCTGGGCCAGGTGGCCGGCGGCCTGGCTGCCGGCGATCTCCAGCAGGTCGGTGATTTCCCAGTTCAGCTTGAGCGGACTGCGGGCGCGCTGCAGCACCACGAAGCCGAACAGCTTCTCGTGCAGGATCAGCGGTACCACCAGCCAGCGGCGCGGATACTCCAGCAGCCAGTCGGGCACCGCCAGGCCTTCGTACTTGTCGGGACGGGCCACGAATTCGTCGAGGTCGACCACCCACTGCGAGCTCTCCAGGAAGCGGCAGAACGGCGAATTGCCCGGCTCCGTCACGCCGCCTTCCGGGCCGTGCCAGCTGGCGCGCGGCTCGTAGCGGCCGGCTTCGTTGCGCTGCCACAGGGTGCCGCCCGGGCTCTCGACCAGCGCCGCCATCGCCTGGATCGCGCGGTCGCCCAGGTTCGGGCCGCGTTCGGACAGGGTGCGCGTGAAGCGCATCCACTCCTCGCGGTAGTCGTAGTTATAGCTGAAGAAGTGCTTGCTGATCGAGACCTTCAGCCAGGAGCGGAAGGTGCCGGAGAACAGGATCACCAGCAGCAGGCTGACCGCGCCGAACAGGAAGCCGGCCTGCATCACCGTGCCCCAGCGGCCGCCGAAGAAGCGCAGGTAATAGCCGGCCGATCCCATCGCCAGCAGGTAGACCGCGGAGCCGAACAGCGCGGCCGAATGGAACATCACGCGGCGCGAGACCACGAAGGAGGTGCTCCAGGATTTGCTGCGCGCCATCGACGCCGCCACCAGCGGCACCGTCAGCGCATTGATCACGCCGCGCGCGTTCCACAGTTCCGGATTCAGTTCGCGGAACAGCATCATGTTGGTGTACAGGTAGAAGTCGTAGGCGAACATGCCGCCGATGCCCAGGCAGGCGAACTTGATCGCCCAGCGTTCCTCGATGGTCTTGTTGCGGTACACCTGTTCGACCAGCAGCATGCCGTACACGGCCAGGCAGGCGAAGGCGGTCACCACCGGCATCGCGCCGAGTGCGCTCAGCAGTTCGAAGCTGAAGTGCCCGGCCAGCAGCGCCCCCAGCAGCAGGACATAGGCGCAGGCGGCCACGAACAGCGAGGGCCGTACATCGAAGGGCAGTCTGATCGGCAGCCATGACGGCGGTTCGCCCCCGCTGCGCCAGTGGCCCAGCAGGGCCACCAGGAACACCGACCAGGCGCCGTCGCGCAGCACCTCGAGCGAGGCGGTGAGCGCGGTCCAGAGCCGGTCATGGGTGGCGTCGAGGGCCAGCACGGCGGCCCACAGCGCGGTCAGCAGGCAGGCGGCGGACAGGGTGCCGCGCTGCGCGCGTCCGCGCCATCCCGACAGCACCGGCAGGCACAGCAGCAGGTAGCCTGCTGCGGCCAGTGCATAACTATAGGCGGCAATATTGGTCACGGTACACCGTCGCAACAGTGGAATGGAAACCGCAGCGCTGACCGCAGAACCGGGTCAGCGTCCGCTGCGGAACAGAACGACCTTCAGGGTATCGATCAGGATCAGGACGTCGAGGAACAGGCTGTTGTTCTTCACGTAGTACAGGTCGTACTGCAGTTTCTGCAGCGCGTCCTCGGCGGAAGAACCGTAGCCGTAGCGCACCTGGGCCCAGCCCGTGATGCCCGGCTTGACGCTGTGGCGCACATTGTAATACGGGACCACCT
Organism: Massilia sp. 05N420; assembly: GCF_056397205.1. Lineage (NCBI taxonomy): Bacteria > Pseudomonadati > Pseudomonadota > Betaproteobacteria > Burkholderiales > Oxalobacteraceae > Massilia > Massilia sp. 05N420. Next base: position 63,362 of record NZ_JBFTMX010000004.1, on the reverse strand, counting down.
CGATCAGCTGTTCGACGAAATAGGGACGCTCCGGGCGCGGGCCGACGAACGACATCTCGCCCTTGAACACGTTGAGGATCTGCGGCAGCTCGTCGATGCGGGTCTTGCGCATGAAGTTGCCGATGCGGGTGATGCGCGGATCGTTCTGCTGCGCCCACTGCGGCTTGCCGCTTTTTTCGGCGTCGGTGCGCATGCTGCGGAATTTATGCACGAAGAAGGTGTTGCCGTCCTTGCCGACCCGCTCCTGCGAGTAGAACACCGGACCGCGGTCTTCGAGCTTGACGGCCAGCGCGGCCAGCAGCATCAGCGGCAGGGTCAGCACCAGGATGATCACGCTGCACACGATGTCGAAGCTGCGCTTCATGAAGGTGCGCACGAAGCTCTGGTCGAAGCCGCCGCCGAACACCAGCCACGAAGGCTGCAGCGAGTCGACCCGGATCTGGCAGGTCTCGCGTTCGAAGAAGGTGGCGGCGTCGGTGACCTTCAGGCCGGCCAGTTTGCACTCGAGCAGTTCCTTGATCGGAAAGCCGCCACGGCGGTTCTGCACCGACACCACGACCTCCTCGACGTTGTACTGGCGCGCCAACGACACCAGGGTATCGCCTTCGCGTCCGTTCAGCAGGCTGGCCGAGGGCACGCACAATTCCTCGTTGGGCGAGGGGATGAAGCCGGTGATGTTGTAGCGGTGGTAGCTGGTGCTCTGCAGGGCCAGGTCGCTGCATTCCTTGGCCAGCGGGCCGCTGCCCAGGAACAGGATGCGGGTCTCGAGGAAGCGCAGCTCCGAGCTCTTGAAGAAGATCATCCGCGCAATGAAGATGCCGGCGGCGGCGATCGCGAACACCAGCGCCAGGATGCCGCGTCCGAAATACAGGTCGGGAGCGACGTAGAACACCAGGGTCAGGATCAGGAAGCCCATCAGGAAGGACGGCATCAGCTTCATGAAGAAGGGATTGCGCAGGCCTTCGTTGAAGTCGAGCTGGTACATGCCCATCGCGCTCATGCTGAAGATGATGGCGGCGGTGAAGGCGATGGCCGAGGTGAAGAAATGATCGAGGTTCTGGATGTTGGGAAGACTGACCGGCTGGCCCAGTTCAATGAAGCGCACCGCCGCACCGATATAGGCCGCGCCGAGGAGCACCAGCACCTCGACGAACAGCAAGACGAAGACGATCTTCGATACGTAGTGATTCGAAATCTTAAGCACGCTACCCTCCGGTATTCTTCTTGATTACATACTGCAGTGCTTATTGAGACAGGTTGCGCACGTACCAGTCCATGGCTTCCTTCAGCCCTTCGCCGATGCGGTGGGTGGGCGCATAGCCCAGCATCGCGCCGGCCTTGCCGATGTCGGCCTGGGAATGGCGCACGTCGCCCGCGCGGAAATCGACATACACCGGCCGGTGCGCGGCCACATGCGGGAAACGCGGCGCCAGCAGCTCGCACATCATCGCGTGCAGCTGGTTCAGCGAGGTACGGTCGTTCAGCGCCACGTTGTACACCTGGTTGGCGGCCTCGCTACCGGACGTTGCCGCCAGCAGGTTGGCCTGCACCACGTTGTCGATGTAGCAGAAGTCGCGGCTGGTCTCGCCGTCGCCGTTGACGCGCAGTTCCTCGTTGCGGATCAGGGCCGCCACCCACTTCGGGATCACAGCGGCATAGGCGCCGTTCGGATCCTGGCGCGGGCCGAACACGTTGAAATAACGCAGGCCGATCGATTCCATGCCGTAGGTGCGGCCGAACACGTCGGCGTACAGCTCGTTGACGTACTTGGTCACGGCATACGGCGACAGCGGCTTGCCGATCCGGTCCTCGATCTTCGGCAGGCCCGGATGGTCGCCGTAGGTCGAGCTGGACGCGGCGTAGACGAAGCGTTTGACTTTCGCGTCGCGCGCCGCCACCAGCATGTTCAGGAAACCGGTGATATTGGTCTCGTTGGTCAGCTGCGGATTCGCGATCGACCGCGGCACCGATCCGAGTGCGGCCTGGTGCAGGACGAAGTCGACGCCCTCGCAGGCACGTGCGCAATCCTCGGGCGAGCGGATATCGGCCTGCAGGAAGCGGAAGTTGGCCCAGGCGGCCTCCCCCACCAGCTCGCGGACCTGGTCGAGGTTGCGCTGGTGGCCGGTGGCGAAGTTGTCGAGAGCGGTGACGCGCTGGTTCAGCTTGAGCAGGGCTTCGACCAAGTTCGAGCCGATGAAGCCAGCAGCGCCGGTGACCAGCCAGTGGTAGCTGTGCTGGCGCAACTGCTGTTGGACATCTTGAATCTTGTTCACGTTTGCAGACACTTTAGGGATTGCGCGGCCGCCCGCGCAGGCGGACGGCCGTATTGGGCAGTATTACAGGCGCCAGACGCAGTAGCCGGCTTCACTGATCGCTTTCGGGTCGAACTGCGATTTGACGTCGATGAAGCAGCCGTTGTCGTTCAGCTTGGACTGGAAGTCGAGCAGCGAGCGGGCCAGCACTTCCTTGTGCGGGACGGCCACCACCAGGGCGTCCGCCTTCGGCAGGTCTTCCCAGCGTTCCAGCTTGATGCCGTATTCGTGCCGGGCTTCCTCGGCTTCGGCGACAGGATCGTAGACGTGCACGTCGCAGCCGTAGGATTCGAGTTCGTGGACGATGTCGGCGACCTTCGAGTTGCGCAGGTCCGGGCAGTTCTCCTTGAAGGTCAGGCCGATCACGTTGACCTTCGAACCCTTCACGTGGAAGCCGGACGAGATCATCGACTTGACGGTCTTTTCGGCCACGAATTTCGCCATGCCGTCGTTGATGCGGCGGCCGGCCAGGATCACCTGCGGGTGGTAGCCGACCATCTCGGCCTTGTGGGTCAGGTAATACGGATCGACGCCGATGCAGTGGCCGCCCACCAGGCCCGGACGGAAGGGCAGGAAGTTCCACTTGGTACCGGCGGCTTTCAGGACTTCGAGGGTGTCGATGCCGACCTTGTCGAAGATGATCGCCAGTTCGTTCATCAGGGCGATGTTCAGGTCGCGCTGGGTGTTCTCGATGACCTTGGCGGCTTCGGCCACCTTGATGCTGGAGGCGCGGTACACGCCGGCCGTCACCACCGATTCATACAGCCTGGCGACGCGGTCCAGGGTCTCGTCGTCGTCGCCGGACACGACTTTCAGGATGGTGGTGAGGGTATGTTCCTTGTCGCCCGGGTTGATGCGCTCCGGCGAGAAGCCGACGTGGAAGTCCTGCTGCCACTTCATGCCCGACTCTTTTTCCATGATCGGGATGCAGACTTCCTCGGTGGCGCCGGGGTAGACGGTGGACTCGAACACGACGATCGCGCCGCGCTTCATGTGCTTGCCGACGGTCTTGCTGGCGCCCGCCAGCGGGGTGAAGTCGGGGTTATGGGCGATGTCGACGGGGGTCGGGACGGCGACCACGATGTAGTCGGCCTGGGACAGCAGCGATGGGTCGGTGGTGACTTCCAGATATTGCGCTGCTTTCAGCTGCTCGGTCGAGACCTCTCCGGTGGGATCGACGAACTTCTTGTAGTTTTCAACCTTACTTGCCGACAAGTCGAAACCGATGGTTTTCGCTTTCTTGCCGAATTCGACAGCCAACGGCAAACCAACATAGCCCAAGCCTACTACTGCGACGACTTCATCCGCTTTCATATCACGTCCCGATCAAGTATTGATTTTTGCCATTATATTAACTTTTAATATAGCACGGAAATATATGGCACTCAACAAACGACTTACATTACTCTTAAAAAACAACAGGATGGGGTTGCCGGTTGCCAACTCATCCATAGCCTAAATGCAATTTTAGCATCTTCAAAAAAAAACAAGATTTAATGTCGCGCTATCGTGCGCGTACTGTTGAGCAAGGCGGTTGCGGGCCAGGATATTTATGATGGGTTCCAAATCTTGGAACAGAGTTTGCGCGAGCGTCAATACAAAACACGCAAAAAGCAGGGCTCTGTATCGATACCGGATGCTAAGACAACAGTTTATTTATTGATATCAATATTTCTACAGCGGCTGGCTGGCGACGAGCCAGGCGCGTTCGATTGCGCACGATTGTTGGCGAGCCCGGCTGCGCATCACTTACAATGCGGAAGCATTCATGCATTTTAGTTAACAGACCTTCTGTACCCCGATGCAGATGCGGAGCCTGGCTTTGAACGAACTGGAATTCACTTATATAGATGCAAGCGCGGCCGAGACGACGGTGCTGGACGCCTGGGTGCGCAGCCATCCGGCGGCCAGCGCCTACCAGCTGTCCGCCTGGTGCCGCGCGGTCAGCGAGGCTTACGGCTACCGCAGCCAGGTATTGGCGGCGCGCCGCGGCGGCCGCCTGGCGGGCGTGCTGCCGCTGTGCACGATTGCCCGTCCCTTCGGCAAGCCGCGCTGGGTATCGCAGCCCTTCTGCGACCTCGGCGGTCCGCTGGGCGAGGATGCGCAGGTGACGGCGGCGCTGGCGGCGCATGCGCGGCGCGAACTCGGCGTCCGTCAACTGAACTCGCTCGAGCTGCGCTGCTCCGCCGGCCCCGGCGATGGCAGCGGCCTGGAGGGACGCAAGGTGCGCATGGTGCTGCAGCTGCCGGACAGTGCGGAAGCGCTGATGAAATCCTATCCGCCCAAGCTGCGCAGCCAGATCCGCAAGGCGGAAAAGAACGGCCTGGGCGCCGAAATGTCGACCTCGGCCGCAGCCGTGCAGGCTTTTTACGACGTGTATGCGCAGAACATGCGCCGGCTCGGCAGCCCGGCCCACAGCCTGGACTGGTTCAAGGCCATCCATCGGCACTACGGCGCCGACGGCATGTTCGTCATGCTGGTGCGCCATGAAGGCAAGGTGGTCGGCGCCGGCTGGGTCCTGCTGTGCGCAGGCAAGGCGGTGATTCCCTGGGCCTCGACCCTGGCCGACTACAACCGCCTGGCGCCCAATATGCTGCTGTACTGGGCGATCCAGTCCCACCTGTGCACGCTGGGTATCCGCGAATTCGACTTCGGCCGCTCGACCTTCGGCGAAGGCACCTATAAATTCAAGGAGCAGTGGGGCGCGCTGCCGCATCCGCTCGCCTGGCAGGAGTGGAAGGCCGGCGCCGAGTTGCCGGTCGCCGAATCGGGCCTGTCCCGCGCCGGCAGCCTGCGGCCGCTGATCGAAAAAGCCTGGAGCAAGCTGCCGCTGAGCGTGGCCAACCAGCTGGGACCGCGGCTGCGCCGTTACATCACATTGTAGTCAGGCCGCATTTAATGTTTCGTGCGACCTTGCTTAATGCTAATTTCAATTTTATTATCGTAAGACATTTCGTCCGCACCGGCGGCACCGTTCCCCGTACCGCTCCATGAAGCTACTGACCTTCAGCACCCTGTTCCCGAACCAGCAGCAGCCCAACCACGGCATCTTCGTGGAGACCCGGCTGCGCAACCTGGTGGCCAGCGGCCAGGTCGCGTCGCGGGTGGTGGCGCCGGTGCCCTGGTTCCCCTCGCGTCATCCGCGTTTCGGCCAGTACGCCAGGTATCCGGCGGTGCCCGCGCGCGAGGAGCGCCACGGCCTGGACATCCGCCACCCGCGCTACGTCACCCTGCCGAAGGTGGGCATGAATGTCGCACCGATGCTGCTGATGCAGGGCGCGAAGGGCGAGATCGGCCGCATCATCGACGAGGGCTACGACTTCGACGCCATCGACGCCCATTATTTTTATCCGGACGGCGTGGCCGCCGCCATGCTGGGCCGCTACTTCAACAAGCCGGTGGTGATCACGGCGCGCGGCTCGGACGTCAACCTGTTTCCGCAGTTTCCGCTGCCGCGGCGCATGATCCAGTGGGCCGCCAGCCAGGCCAGGGGCATCATCACCGTCAGCCAGGCGCTGAAGGACAGCCTGGTGCAGCTGGGCGTGCGTCCGGCCGCGATCACGCCGCTGCGCAACGGCGTCAACCTGGACACCTTCCGCCCGCTCGACCGCGAGGCGATCCGCGCCACGCTCGGCCTGACGCAGTACACCCTGATCTCGGTCGGCCACCTGATCGAGCTGAAGGGGCACCACCTGATCATCGGGGCGCTGCCGGGCTTGCCCGACGTGGTTCTGTTGATTGCCGGACACGGCCCGGACCGCGGCAAGCTGGAAGCGCTGGCGCAAAGGCTTGGCGTGGCCGACCGCGTGCGCTTCCTGGGCGCGGTGCCGCAGCCCGAACTGAAACAGTATTTCAATGCGGCCGACCTGATGGTGCTGGCGTCCAGCCGTGAAGGCTGGGCCAATGTGCTGCTCGAGTCGATGGCCTGCGGCACGCCGGTGGTGGCGAGCGCCGTCGGCGGATCGCCGGAAGTGGTGGCGGCGCCGGCCGCYGGCATGCTGATGCCGCACTACAGCAGCGAGGGCGTGCTGGAAGCGGTGCAGCAGCTGCGCGCACGCAATCCGGACCGGGCGGCCACCCGCCGCTATGCCGAGGGATTCAGCTGGGACTTCACCACCCGCGGCCAGATCGACCTCTTCCAGAAAATCATTGTAGATTACGCCGCGTGAGACTTTCTTTAGCGATCTTCCGGCCAGGGAGCCGGGCATGAGCACCTACCAGCGTTCCGCTGCGCCGATCCCGGTGCTGATGCGCGCCATCGGCGACAGTTACGCCCTGTGGCCAGCACGCAAGGCGCGCCTGTGCATCGTGAACTACCACCGGATCCTGGAAGTCTCCGACCCGCTGCTCGAGAACGAGCCCGACGTCCGGACCTTCCGCAAGCACATGAAGATGCTGGCGGACTGCTTCAAGGTGCTGCCGCTGGATGAGGCGCTGGCCGCGCTGCAGCAGGGCCGCCTGCCGGCGCGCGCGGTCTGCATCACCTTCGACGACGGCTACCGCTCGGTGCACGACCTGGCGCTGCCGGTGCTGCGCGAGTTCAACCTGCCGGCCACCGTGTTCGTCAGCAGCGGCTACGTGGACAGCGACGAGAACATGTGGAACGACCGCATCGTCGACGCCGTCCGCGCCGCTGTCGGCCAGGAGCTGGACCTGCGCGCCATCGGCGCCGGCCGGCATCCGCTCGACAGCATGGAGGCGCGCTGCAGCGCGGTGCGCCAGCTGACCACGCGCGCCAAGTACCTGCCGCCCGCCGAGCGCATGGCGCTGGTCGAGGAACTGGAAGCGCTCGCCCGTCCCGCCGGCCGTCCGCTGATGCTGAGCGCGGAGATGGTGCGCACGCTGCAGGCATCGAACGTCGAGATCGGCGCGCACACGGTGTCGCACCCGATCCTGACCAGCCTGCCGGACGCCGACGCGATGGCCGAGATCGCCGGCAGCAAGGCGGCCCTGGAAGCCATCCTGGGCCGGCCGGTGCGCCATTTCGCCTACCCGAACGGCAAGCCCAGCCTCGACTTCGACGAACGGCACGTGGCGATGGTGCGCGATGCCGGTTTCGCGGCCGCGTTCTCGACGGCGCCGGGTCCGGTCACGGAAGCGGATAATGTGTTCACTCTGCCGCGTTCACGGCCGTGGGACACGAGTACCTTCTTTTATATGTTGCGCCTGCTGCGCTGGCTGGCCAGCTAGGTTTCATTTGTCTTCACTGCCGTACAAGAAAGCCCCAGATGCAAAACAGGAGCAATTCCACTTTGACGGAAATCCACGAGCCGCCCATGCAGACCGATGTGCCGCAGAGCGCGGCCTTCGATGAAGCACCGGCGGCGCCGCTTGCCGCCAGGCCGGGCGTGCTGCTGGTGGCTTTCCACTTCCCGCCGCAGCGCGGCAGCAGCGGCATCCAGCGCACGCTGAAGTTCGCCCAGCACCTGCCCCAGCTCGGATGGAAGCCGCTGGTGCTGTCCGCTCACCCGCGTGCGTATGTGGCCTCGAGCGACGACCAGATGAACGACGTGCCGGGCGACCTGGTCGTGCGGCGCGCCTTCGCGCTCGATTCCGGACGTCACCTGGCGATCCGCGGCCGCTACCTGCGCGGCATGGCGCTGCCGGACCGCTGGATCACCTGGTTGTTCGGCGCCGTGCCGGCCGGCCTCAAACTGATCCGCGAACACCGCCCGCGCCTGATCTGGTCGACCTATCCGATCCCGACCGCGCACCTGATCGGCTACACGCTGAAGCGCTTCACCGGCCTGCCGTGGATCGCCGACATGCGCGATCCGATGACCGAGGAGCACACGCCCCCCAACCGCCTGGTGTGGCGCGCCTACCGCTGGGTGGAAAAGCTCACGGTGCACAACTGCACGCGCATGGTGTTCACCACGCCGGGGGCGCTGGCGATGTACCGCGCGCGCTATCCGGAGGTGCCGCCTTCGCGCTTCGGCCTGATCGAGAACGGCTACGACGAAGACGACTTCGTGCGCGCCACCGCCAGCTACGTACCGAAGCCGAAGGGCGACGGTCCGCTGGTGCTGCTCCACAGCGGCATCATCTATCCGACCGAACGCGATCCGAGCGCGATGCTAGCGGCACTGGGCGAACTGCGCCGCGAGGGCCTGATCGGCCCCGACACCCTGCGCGTGGTGCTGCGTGCCTCGATCCATGAGGACCTGCTGGGCGACCTGATCGACCAGCACGGCCTGCACGGCCTGGTGGTGCTGGAACCGCCGATTCCGTATCGCGCGGCGCTGGCCGAGATGCTGGACGCCGACGGCCTGCTGGTGATGCAGGCGGCGCACTGCAATTCGCAGATCCCGGCCAAGCTGTACGAATACATGCGCGCGCGCCGTCCGATCCTGGCGCTGACCGATCCGGCCGGCGACACCGCCGCCACCATGCGCGGCGCCGGGCTGGACACCATCGTGCGGCTGGACGACAAGGACGACATCAAGGCCGGCGTGATGCGCTTCGTCGGCCTGGTGCGCAGCGGCGAGGCGCCGCTGCCGCCGGAAAACGCCAGCGAATTCTATTCGCGCCGTTCGCGCAGCAGCCAGTTCGCGACCTTGCTGGATGAAGTGGTGAAGGAACACGCGCGCCAGGACTGACGCGCGCGGTTTTGTTCAGCGTTACCGAGGCCGGGCGGCCAGCTGTTCGGCAGTTGAATAAATGGTGATGCCCTGCCCCGCCATCTTTTCCAGATGGTCGAAGAAGGCGCGGGCCGGGATGAACCAGGAATCGCCCTCGCCCACCGTGCCGTTCACGCGCAGGCCGGCGCGCTCGAACTCCTCGCGGAAATACGCGCGCAGGTCTTCGCGCGCGGCATAGTCGATGCGGCGCGCCGCCACCGCCGGCGCGAACGGACGCACCGGCACGTCCCAGCGCTTGCCCTCCTTGTCCAGGCACGGCAACTGGTAGGTGCGCTCCTCCCAGATCGGTTCTGGGAAGCGTTCGCCCATGGCGTCTTCCACCACGTGGTAGAAGGTCACCGGCCCCATCGAAATGCCCAGCCCCAGCACCTTGGCGCCGTCGAGGCCGACGAAGCGCTGCCACGGCGAGCCTTCGCCGAAGATCGAGGGCGCGCGGTGATGGGCTTCGGTCAGGTACTGCGCGTGCCTGCCCCAGGCCGACACCGAATGAGTCGGGTGCACGCTGCGGTGGGTGGCCGCCTCGCGCAGGAAGGTTTCCGGCAGCCGGCCCATATTGGTGCCGTGGCTGCGCGGATCGAACACATAGCCTTCCATCTCGCAGGTCGCCTTGACGGTGCCGGCCGGCAGATAATAGGTCGGCACCAGCAGCGTGCCTTCCGCGCCGACCGCGTCCTGCAGCGCCTTGACCACGCTCGAGGCGCCGCCTTCCACATAGCCGAGGCTTTTCAGGGACGAATGCAGGAACACGGTGTCGCCCGGCCGGATGCCGAGGCGCGCCAGGTCGCGGGCCAGGTCGGCGCGCGTCACGTGGCTGCCGGATTGGCGGAGCTGGCGCTCGCTGCGGCGGCGGCGCAGCGCTTCCAGGGCCGCCTTGACGGTGCGCTTGAGGGGTTTAAGCATTGCCGGCGAGCTCGATTTCCAGCAGGTTGGCGTCGATGCAGAACTTGGCGGCCCAGTTCAGGTATTCCCACTGGCCGTAGTCGCCGTTCACCGGGAAGGAACCCTTGATGCCGCCGACCATGCCTTCATGGCCTTCGAAGCGCACGGTGCGGCGCACGAAGGCGGTCAGCTTGCGGCCGGCCTCCAGGTAGCGGCGCTCGCCGGTCAGGCGGTGCAGCAGGAACAGGCAGTGCGCGATCTGCACCGAGCCGGTCAGGCAAACGTAGTTCACGGCACCGCGGAAGTTGCGGTCCAGGCGGCCGGCCAGGTAGCCGTCGGCGCCGATCGCTTCGACCAGGCTCTTGCCGGTACGCTCGGCCGCCTGCAGCAGGTCGGCGCGGCCGGACAGCAGGTGGCCTTCCAGCACGCCGCGCAGCACGTAGCCGATGGTGTGGGTCAGCGGGTTGTCGGCGTCGGTCAGGCAGTTGGAGGCGAACCAGCCGTTCGGCTGCTGCTTGCCGATCGCCCAGTCGACCTGGCGCAGGCCGGCCTCGCCGTAGCCATTGCCTGGCGCCACGCGCTCGGCTTCGAACAGGCCCCACGACACATGGGTCTCGTAGGCCTTCTCGCCCGGCTTGGCGAACGGGGTCGGGAACTTGCGCCAGCAGCCGTCTTCGTCGAGGCTGTCGCGCAGCCAGGCGGCGGCGCGGCGCATCGAGTCCAGGTAGCGCTCGTCCTTGTATTCGGCGGCGCCGGCGGCCAGGCCGATCAGGATCTGGCCGGTATTGAAGGTCACCGGCACGCGCGGGGTGGCGTCGATCTTGCCGCCCATGAAGCCGCCTTCCGGGAACTGGATGTCCACGCACCAGTCCAGCATCCGGCGCGCGCGCGCGTGCAGGCCGGCGTCGCCGTTGCGGTTCGCCATCGTGATCATGGTCGGAATGATGTAGCCGGTGGTCTCCGGATAGGAGGTGGCCCAGCCCTTCTGCAGGCTGAAGTCGCGCGCCACGCCGCCGTCCTTCGAGGCCGAGTTGTCCTGCGCCGTGCACAGCCATTCGGTGCAGGCGGCGATGACGGCTTCGGGGCCGGGATCGCGGGCCGGCAGGCCGCGCTTGTCGACCTCCAGCTCGGCCTTGGCCATGTCGGACAGCGGCGGCTGGGAAAGCTGGTGCTTGATTTTTCGTAGCAGTTGGAACACGGGCAGCCCTGAGTAAAAAATTATTAAATTGTAAATAATGATGGCATTGATACCACTCAATGTCAATTTCGCGATATGCCCATCAGGCGAGCGCCGCAGGCATGGCTATTATTGTTTAAGAATTATTTTACTCCAGGCAGCTTTGTTGCCATTTTCGATATGTGCGAGGTATTTACGGCCGGCTCAGGCAGGCGCCGAAGTCCTCGAAGGCGCCATAGCGCGCTTGTGCGGGACGGGGTCCGCCGCACAGGTCAGGCCCGATATCGCCGGCGTTCGAACGGCGTGCAGCCGGTTCGCGCCATTGGAAATCGAGGGCGAGCGGGTCGCGGAACAGCGCGCGGTAGGGATGGCTGCCGAGGTAGAGGCGCGCCGCCGAGGTATACAGATTGTCGTCGAGACGCACGATGCCGTCGTCGCGACTGCGGATCATGCCGTCCACCAGATTGCCTGCGAGGTCGGCGCTGCTCTCGGGGAAACGCACGGTGATGCCGCCGGTATCGACCAGCGTATTGTGCTGCAGCCGGCTGCGCGCGGCCGCATTCAGATAGATGCCGTCGTCGGAGCACGAGGCGACCAGGTTGGCGCGCAGCGTACTGCCGGTCTGCTCGGTGATGCACTTGCCGTCCCTGCAGTATTCCTTTCCCGTGCCGCCGCCGCCCAGCGACAGGCCGATCCGCTGGCCGGGGGCGCCGCGCAGCCTGTCTTCGCAAATCACGATGTTCTGCTCGAACAGGTTGTTGGCGCCGCCGCCCTTGGCGAATGCGCCGTAGCTGATGCGGTCGCCGTCGCCCTTGATGAAGTCGCTGATCAGGTTGCGGCGGACGACCCAGTCGCTGGCCGTCACCAGGTCGATCGGCGTGACCGGCCTGGTGGTGAGGCGCACGCTGTCGTTGCGCAGCGTATTCGATTCGATCAGGCCATGGTCCGGGTAGCGGCCCTTTTCCGCATTGATCTTGAAGTGGGCATCGAAGTCGACGATGAGGTTGTTGACGGCCGCGAAGTGGTGGGCATCACCGACGACGTGGAAAGCATGCTCACAATAATAGGCTTTGGGGCAGCTGCCTCGCAGCGAAAGGTTTTCGAAGCGCCAGTACGGCGCCGATACCCGAAAACCTTCGCCGGCGCCGATCTCCAACTGGACGCTGCCGGGCTCGACAGCACGCACCACGATGGGCGCATCGGCGCGGCCGGGATGGAAGGCCTCGATCGTCCGGCTGGCCTGATAGCGGCCGGGCAGCAGGGTGATCACCTGCCCCGGCGCTGCCGCGGCGACGGCGCGCAGCAGGCCGGTGCTGTCCGATACCAGTACTTCGTCGGCGCCCGGCGCGGGTTTGCCGGAACCGGTTGTCGTGCCGCCGCGCTGCATGCCAACCGTGCCGGACCAGGCAGCGCCTCCCGGCAGCTGTTCGCCACGGTCGGCCCGCACCAGCCATTCCCGGGCCGTGCGGCCGACGCCTTCGATGACGGCATTATGGCCGGCACTGCGGCGCTCGAGATAAGGTCCCAGCGAACGCGGCGTGATGCCCATGCTGGACAGCGTATACAGTCCCGTGCTGGCGGCGGCCGCCGCCAGCAGCAATGCCGATCCCGCTGCCCACGCCCAGCGGCGGCTCCGGTGTTGCGCCACACGCTTTTTTCTGGCTTTTTGCATCGACATTTCACCCAAGAACGTTGAAAATTGCCTTAGAGATACTACTACACGGTTTTGCGTGTCAACAATCTAGTGATTTGCGTCATTCTCACCACATTTCTTAAAATAAAAATATTGATTCGGCGACTATACCTGAATATTTATTGACAACAAAATCGTTAGACAATACAGTTAAGTGTTGTATCGAGGAATTATTTTAGRACTTTTTGATTGTACGTTTGATATTTTTCCCACAGTAAATTAATTTCCTACAGTAATCTGAACTTATTCCGAGCAGCACTATTTCTGTGCGGCGACTTTTTTTGGATAAGTTCAGATATGCGTAACTCTTACACTTCTCGTCCTCTTCTTCTGGTTATTTGCGCTGCCTTGTCCGCATGCGGCGCTGGCAGCAGCGTGGATAGCGCGTCGAACGCTTCCGCTTCGGCCTCCACCGCCAACCCGGCCACGACCGCCGGCTCGCTGGTTACCAACGTACTCAACGGTCCGATCACGACCACCGTCACGCCGCCCACGACCTCGACCGGCAGCGGCACCGGCACCGGCTCGACCACCACCGGCGGCATCACCACCGTCCAGCTGACCAGCGTGGCGACCGCTTCGCAGACCAACGCTGCGGCCACCTTCGGCCAGGTATTTGCTCAAGGCGACGTGCCGAGCGGCCAGACTGTGGTCGCCAAAACCGCCAGCGGCGCCACGGTTCCCCTGCAGATGGACGTCAAGGCACGTCACGCAGACGGCTCGGTGCGCCATGCCGTCCTGACCGTACAACTGCCGAGCACGGCGGCGAAGCAGTCCGACACCGTGACCCTGTACCGCGCCACCGCCGCCGCCGCCGCCGCCCCGGCAAGCCCCGCAACCCTGCTGAACAACGGCTTTACCGCCAGCGTGAACCTGACCATCGCCGGCGTGAAATACACGGCATCGGCCGATACCCTGCTGAAGTCCGGCAAGGTCACGAGCTGGCTGGCCGGCCCGCTGGTCAATGAATGGATCGTGTCCGCGCCGCTGAAGGATTCGGCCGGCAACGAACATCCGCACCTGATGGCCCAGTTCGCCATCCGCTCTTACACCGGCAGCAAGGCCGCACGTGTCGACGTCACCGTCGAGAACGACTGGGCCTACGACGCGTCGCCGCAAAACGTGACCTACGACGCCCAGGTGCTGGTCGGCGGCCAGGCCGTCTACACCCAGGCCGCGCTAACCCATTACCACCACGCGCGCTGGCGCAAGGTGTTCTGGTGGGGCACCGAGCCGAAGCTGGACGTGCGCCACAACCTCGCCTACCTGCTTGCCACCAAGGCAGTGCCGAACTATGACCAGTCGCTGGTGATCAAGGAAGCAACGATCGCTTCGTGGACTAGCCAGTGGACCAACAGCAAGACCGGTCCGATGAATCCGGGCGTGGGCCAGCCCTATATGCCGACCACCGGCGCCCGCAGCGATATCGGCCTGATGCCGGCCTGGAACGCGCTGTACCTGCTGAGCATGGACCAGCGCATGAAGAACATCTCGCTCGGCATGTCGGATCAGGCAGGCGCCTGGCCGTCGCACTACCGCAACAAGACCACCGGCCGTCCGGTGACCCTGGCGGAGTATCCGTATTCGACGACCTTCAACGCGAAGTACGACTCGCTCAACCCGGCAACCGGCCAGCGTGAAATCTTCCCGGTCTGCACTACCTCGTGCACGAGCCCGATGGTCGCCGACACCTCGCACCAGGCAGCGTTCTCCTATCTGCCGTATCTGGTGACCGGTGACTACTATCACCTGGAAGAGCTGCAGTTCTGGGCCAACTTCAGCAGCTTCGCCAGCAACCCCGCCTATCGCTCGTACGGCAAGGGCCTGGTGGGTTCGGACCAGGTGCGTGGCCAGGCATGGTCGCTGCGTACCCTGGCGGAAGCCGCCTACATCACGCCGGACAACGATCCGCAGAAGGCGAACTTCACGGCCATCGTCAACAGCAACATCGACTATTTCGACGCGAAATACACCAACAACGCCTTGGCCAACAAGCTGGGCGTGATCGAAAACGGTTATGCGATCGTGTACGACACCAACACCGGTCTGGGACCGTGGCAGGATGACTTCTTCACCTCGGCCATCGGCCACATGGTGGAACTGGGCTTCACCCGCGCCCAGCCGCTGCTGACCTGGAAGTCGAAGTTCGTGGTGGACCGCATGGTTGGCGACGGCTACTGCTGGATCCAGTCGTCGGCCTACACCCTGAAGGTACGCGACAGCGCCACGTCGCCGCTCTACACCTCGATCGGCCAGGTCTATAAGAACACCTTCCCGTCGACGTTCACGAGCCTGGCTTGCGCCAGCCCGGAAATGGCCGCCAACCTGAAGCTGCGTACCGGCGAAATGGTGAGCTACCTGACCGCCCAGAGCCCGCAGTCGATCATGCGTCCGGCACTGGCCTATGCCGCCGGCGCGAACGCGAACGGCAAGAAGGCATGGGACCTGTACGCCAAGCGTCCTTACCAGCCGGACTATGCCGCTGAGCCGGAATACGCGATCGTTCCGCGCTAATCCGACCCGGTAACCGGTTCTGCCCGACACCCTGCAAGCCTGGCTTGCAGGGTGTTTTTTATTTAAGACCTGTAGCACAACACACACGGTTTCCAACCGTGTTGCCCATACTCACGTGTTATTCTATCGACCATTCTCATCCAGGCAATCACGGATATGATCGATAACCTAGCCTTGCTATTGTTCGGATCGCTGATTCTCTATACGGTCTTTCGCGCAATCAAACTCGACAAGCTGTTGCCATGGTTTTCGGCCGACAGCGAGCCGCCCCAGGAACAACCGAAGAAGAAGCGCAAATAAGCAGCAGCTTCCGAATTCCGCCTGCCCGGCGCTTGGCGAGATGGCTTCGCGCAGGCAATGAAAGCACTATGCAATCTCTCTTTTTGTCGGCCGTCTTTTTCACCCTGATCTTCACAGGGTTCTCCGCCGCCTTTGCCGCGGCTCTAGGCTTCGTCTGGGTCGACGTGGTCAAGCCCCAGCAGCTTGCCTGGTCCATCATCACCGGCTGGCCGCTGTCCATGATCGCGGCGCTGGCGATGGTTGCGCAGTATGCGCTCAAGGACAAGAAATTCCCGCCCAAGTTCGGGTCGATCCTGCTCCTGTTCGCCGTGTTCACCGTATGGGTGACACTCACGACGATGATGTCGACCATTCCGGACCGGCCCTGGGCCAAATGGGACTGGGTCTACAAGGTATTGCTGTTCGCAATATTCATTCCCTTCGTCTTCCGCTCGCGGGTGCAGATCGAATCCTTCATCCTGGTCTTCGTCTTCTCGGCCGCGACGATCTTCTTCTCGGCCGGCGTAAAGACCCTGCTCGGCAGCGGCGGCTACGGCGTGCTCGCCATCATGGGCGGCGGCAACACCGGCTTGGCGGAGGGCAGCACCCYGGCGGTGGTCTGCATCATGCTGGTGCCATTGATCGTGTTCCTGATGCGCCATACGATCGTCTTTCCCAGGAACTGGAAGACCTACGGGCTGTTCATCGGCATCATCGTCACCGCCCTCGCCACCGTGGTCGGTACGGGTGCCCGTACCGGCGTCATTGCCGTGGCCGTCCTGTGCGGACTGTCCGCGCTGCAGTCGAAAAAGAAGCTGTGGTGGCTCGCCGGCGCGGCTTTGGCAGGCGTCATCTATTTGAATATCGACCTGTCGCATACGCGCTGGGGCGCCCGCATGTCGACCATCGAGACCTATAACAAGGATTCGTCCGCGCTCGGCAGGCTCAAGGTGTGGGAATGGACGGTCAAGTACACCGTCGAGAACCCCCTGGGCGGCGGCTTCGACTCCTTCCTGCACAACAGGATCGCCAATGTGACAGAGGACGGCACCATCCAGTACTACCCCGAGGGGCGGCTGGTGGGCAAGGCCTTCCATAGCGTGTATTTCGAAGTGCTGGGGGAACAGGGCTTCCCTGGCTTCGCCATGTATTTCTCGATGATCCTGATCGCGCTGGTCAAGCTGCGCAAGCTGAAGAAAAAATGGGCGAAGCATCCGGGCATGGCCTGGCTGGTCTCGCTGGCCGATGCGCTGATCAGCGCCATCCTGATTTTCCTGGCCGGCGGCGCCTTCGTCGGCATCGCCTACCAGCCCTTCATTTTCTACATGCTCGGGCTCACGGTCGCCATCGACCAGTATTCGGCCCGCGTGGAACGCGAAAACCAGATCAAGGCCAAGGCGCAGGCACAGGCGGCAAAAGCAAAAGAAGGTGTGACGACGTGAAGCTCAACCAACTCGCCGGGCTACGGGGGATCTGCGCATGGTGGGTCGTGTTCTTCCATTCGCTGGCCCTGCTGGGCAACTCGATTCCGCTGCCGCTCGCGCACCTGATCGCCCATGGCTACCTGGCGGTCGACCTGTTCTTCCTGCTGAGCGGTTTCGTGATCTTCCTGAGCTATCACGCCTCGCTCGCAAAGAACTTCCCGCATAGCGTGGGCCGCTTCTACTGGAACCGTCTGTCGCGCATCTATCCCCTGCATGCCGTGATGCTGGGCGGCTATCTGATGCTGTTCGCGGCCTTTTATTTCTTCTCGAGCAGCCACGCCGCGCCGGAATCCTATACCTGGAGCACCTTCTTCCAGAGCATGTTCCTGATCCATATGTGGGTCGGCAGCGACCTCACCTGGAACGTGCCGTCCTGGTCGATCAGCTCGGAATGGTTCGTCTACCTGTTCTTCCCGCTGATGGCCTACAGCCTGCGCAAGCTGCGCGGCGGTGTTGCCGCCCACCTGGCGGTGCTGGTGCTGGTTGCCCTGCTGCTGCACCTGGTGTATGCATTCAACGGCATCGAGTCGCTGGGCGCGGGCGTTCCGCGCATGGCCCTGGTCCGTACGCTGCTGGAATTCCTGATGGGCGTGTTCATCGGTTCCCTGTACATCAATCACCGCGAATTCCTGGAAAAATACCGCAACGCCGCGCTGCTCGGCTTCGCCGGCCTGTGCGTGCTGTATGCCAGTGCGCCGCTGCCGGATTACGCCACCATCCCGATGGCGTTCGCCTTCCTGATCGCCTACCTGAGCGTGACGACGTCGCCGATCACCGCTGCGCTGTCGAATCCGGTGCTGGTGTATCTCGGCGAGATCTCGTATTCGACCTATATGGTGCACTACCTGGTCTACGACCTGCTGAAGGCGGGCTTCATGTCGAACGCGAATGAGATCAAGCCTCTGTACGTGTGGCTGTCGTTCGCGCTGGTCCTGCTGCTGTCGGCGCTGCTGCACCACGTGGTCGACGATCCGGTGCAGAAATATTTCCGCCGTCGCCGTCCGGCGAACAAGGCCGCGTGAGGGAAAAGAAGAGAGGAATTCTGTGGCGCGGCTGGCGGGGATCGAACCCACGACCCTTGGCTTCGGAGGCCAATACTCTATCCACTGAGCTACAGCCGCCCTGGAAAATCGGAAGTGATGCGAAGGATACAGCGTTCCACGCGTCCCGTCTATGGATAAGCAGAAGCAGACTGCATAAATTGCGTTTCCTATAACTTAGATTGTTCTATAATCGCTCACTTGAGGTTCTTTCTGTTATGCAAGGAACCTTTAGAGGCTGGCAGGTTTTTTTATCTATATAAGTTAGTAAGGAAATCATGAGCGACGCACATCAGAGTGAACATCAGTCTTTTATCCGAACCCCTAAACAACTCATTGTGGCCGTCGCCGGGTTCTTTCTTGTCATCGTCATCGGCATCATCCTGCTGGTAACCTTCGTCACCAACACCCACCTGTCCGGAGCAGGCTCCGCCCAGAACGCAGAAGCCGTCGCCGCCCGCATCCAGCCGGTCGCCGCCGAAGGCTTCACCCTGAAGGACGCCAACGCACCGAAGGTCCTGCAGAACGGCCAGGCCGTCTATACCTCGACCTGCGCCGCCTGCCACGGCACCGGCGCAGCCGGCGCACCGAAGGCCGGCGATGCCGGCGCCTGGGCCGCACGCATCAAGCAGGGTTACGACACCCTCCTCCAGCACGCCATCCAGGGTATCCGCGCGATGCCGCCCAAGGGCGGCAATCCTGACCTCGACGATGTCGAAGTCGCGCGCGCCATGGTCTATATGGCGAACCAGTCGGGCGCCAAGTTCAAGGAGCCGGAGGCGCCTGCCGCCCCGGCGGCGGCCACTGCGGCAAACGCGGCGCCGGCTGCCGCACCGGCCGAAGCCGGCGCAGCCGCTCCCGCTGCTGCTCCCGCACCGGTGTCTGCAGCTGTTGCCGCGGCCCCGGCCGCCCCGGCAGCCGAAGCGACGGCCAGCGCCAGCGGCGCCGGCAAGACCCTGTACAGCGCGGCCTGCGTCGCCTGCCACGGTGCGGGCATCGCCGGCGCGCCGAAATTCGGCGACAAGGCCGCTTGGGCACCGCGCATCGCCCAGGGCGCCAATGTGCTCCACGAGCACGCCATCAAGGGCTTCCAGGGAAAGAACGGCATGATGCCGCCGAAAGGCGGATCGAGCGCGCCGGACGCCGACGTCAAGAGCGCAGTCGATTACATGGTCGCTGCCGCGAAGTAATCCGACTCTCTTCCGGGAGCCGCATTCGCGGCTCCCACTAGCACGTCCCGATCCTCTGGTCATTAACAGACGACCGAAAATCGTTCGTCTTTTTAACCAAGTGTATCGTTTACGCACACATTATTTGTAACAATTTCCAAGGGCCAAAAGCGGACTCTGCCATAGGAGAATGCCGCTAGAAAACTACATTTGTACCCCGATTCTGTTACGCTTAGGCACTTAACGCGTGACAATTTTCCCGATATGCTGAGGTTTCGTTGTTTCCGAAAAGTATTATTTCGGCAACGCACACGATTCTGAAAACTACGGGGAAACACATGCAACGCGCTCGATTCACTTTGTCCATTCCGGCCGCCCTGCTTGGTCTGGCCTTCGCAGTTCCCGCCTCGGCCGCAACCTTGTCGGTTGGTCCGGGCAAGACTTACGCAACTCCCTGCAAGGCCTTTGCCGTCGCCAAGAGCGGCGATGTGGTCGAAATCACCGGCAACACGACCTATACCGGCGACGTCTGCGCCATCTATACGAGCAACCTGACCATCCGCGGCGTGAACGGCCGTCCGAAGATCAATGCCGGCGGCAAGTACGCCATGAGCAAGGGTATCTGGGTGGTCGAGGGCAGCAACATCGTCGTCGACAACGTTGAAATGTACGGCGCTAAAGTGCCCGACCGCAACGGCGCCGCACTGCGCCTGGAAGGCACCAACTTCACGCTGCGCAACTCCTTCATCCACGATAACGAAGACGGCATCCTGAGCAACGCCAACACCGCCAGCAACATCGTCATCGAATACACCGAGTTCGGCCACAACGGCTACGGCGACGGCCAGAGCCACAACCTGTACATCGGCAGCAGCGCCAGCCTGACCTTCCGCTACAACTACTCGCACGACGCCAACGTCGGCCACAACCTGAAGTCGCGCGCCAAGGTCAACACGATCGTGTACAACCGCTTCTCGAGCACCCCGGCGGGCCAGACCGGCAGCACCGCGTCCGGCAAGCCGAGCTACGAGATCGACATTCCGAACGCCGGCACGTCCTACGTGATCGGTAACGTGATCGAGCAGCCGGCAAGCAACAGCAATTCGGTCCTGCTGGCCTACGGCGAAGAAGGCGCGACCAACCCGGGCAAGGACCTGTACGTCGTCAACAACACCTTCCTGAACGACGACAGCTCGCACGGCACCTTCTTCTTCATCGGCTCCGGCGTGACCACGCCTGCCCTGCTGCAGAACAATATCTTCGCGGGCACCGGCACCCTGTCCACCCAGACCAGCGCCGTCCAGAAGACCAACTACCGCGCAGCGGCGCCGGGCTTCGTGAACCGCGCCGCCTACGACCTGCGTCCGCTGGCGAATGCGCTGGTGACCAATGCCGGTTCGGTGCCGGGTACCTCGAGTTCGGGCGTGTCGCTCAAGCCGGTGGCGCAGTACAAGCACGTCGCTTCCGGCGTGGCGCGTCCGGCGCTGGGCACGATCGACATCGGCGCCTACGAGGCACAGTAATCCCTGCCGCGGCGCTCAAGCGCCGCCAAGGAAAAGGGCCGCATCGCTGCGGCCCTTTTTTCATTACCGGATGCACATCACCGGATGCGCATCACCAGATGATCACACGGTCCTTCGGCGCTAGGTACATCCTGTCGCCCTGCTTCACCTTGAAGGCCTCGTAAAAGCCCGGCTGGTTGCGCAGCGAACCGTTGGCGCGGAACTGGTCCGGCGAGTGCGGATCGGCCTTGATCTGCGTGATCGTCTGCTGGTCGCGCATCTTCGAGCGCCACACCTGGGCCCAGCCCATGTACAGGCGCTGTTCTCCGGTCAAGCCGTCGATCACCGGCGCCTTCTTACCCTTCAGCGAGATCCGGTAGGCCTTGGCGGCGATCGCCAGGCCCGAGTTGTCGGCGATGTTCTCGCCGAGGGTCAGTTCGCCGTTCACGCGGTAGCCCTTCAGCGGTTCGAAGGCGTCGTACTGCTTGACCAGCATCGCGGTCTTGGCCTTGAAGTTCTTGTGGTCGGCCTTGGTCCACCAGTCGCGCAGGTTGCCGTCGCCATCGTATTGCGCGCCCTGGTCGTCGAAGCCGTGGCTGATCTCGTGCCCGATCACGGCGCCGATGCCGCCGTAGTTGACGGCATCGTCCGCATTCGCGTCGAAGAAGGGCGCTTGCAGGATCGCGGCCGGGAACACGATCTCGTTCATCTCCGGGTTGTAATAGGCGTTCACCGTCTGCGGGGTCATGCCCCATTCGTCGCGGTCGATCGGCTTGCCCAGCTTGTTGATCTCGTAGTCGGCGGCCCACACGCGGGCGCGCATCACGTTGCCGACCAGGTCGTCGCGCTTCACCACCAGGGCCGAGTAATCCTTCCACTTGTTCGGGTAGCCGATCTTCGGCGTGAACTTGGCCAGCTTGGCCTGGGCTTCCTTCCTGGTTTTCGGGCTCATCCAGTCGAGCCTGTCGATCGACTGTTTATAGGCGGCCAGCAGGTTCTTCACCAGCGCTTCCATGCGCGCCTTGCGCTCCGGCGGGAAGTACTGGGCCACATAGAGCTTGCCCAGCGCCTCGCCCTGCGAGCGTTCGATGGCACCGACCCCGCGCTTCCAGCGCGGCTCGATCTCTTCGACGCCGGACAGGGTCTTGCCGTAGAAGCCGAAGCGCTCGTCGACGAAGGCCTTCGACAGATAGCCGGCATAGGCATCGGCCACGTGCATCGACAGATAGGCCTTCCAGGTATCCAGCGAGGTCTTGTTCGACAGCTCGACGAAGGATTTCAGATAGCTCGGCTGGCCGACGATCACATAGGTCGTCTTGCCGGACAGGCCGGCGGCATCGAGCCAGGTCTTCCAGTCATAGCCGGGGGCGAGCTTGTCCAGGTCCGCCAGGCCGACCTTGTTATAGGCCTTGATCGGGTCGCGCAGCTCGACCTTGGTCCACTGCAGCTTCGCGATCTCGGTCTCGAAGCCGACGATGGACTTGGCGTCGAACACGGCGCGCGGGTTGCCGATCAGCGCCAGGGTGCGCTCGACGTGCTGCTCGTACTTCGCCTTGGCGTCGGCCAGCTTCTCGTCGTCGTCCTTCAGGTAATAGTCGCGGTCCGGCATCGCCAGGCCGCCCTGGCCGATGTCGGCGACGTACTTGGTCGAGTCCTTGTTGTCCTGGTGGATGCCGAAGTCGAAAGGCACGTTGACGCCGATCTTGCCGAGGTGGGCCAGCAGGGCCGGCAGCTCCGACTTGTCCTTCAGCGCGGCGATGCGGTCGAGCTCACCCTTCAGCGGCGTGAAGCCCAGCTGCTCCAGGCGCGCCTCGTCCATGAAGCTGGCGTAGAAGTCGCCGATACGTTTGGCATCGGCATTCCGGGGCGCGCCATCCGCCGAGACTTTCTCGATGATGCCGCGCAGCTCGGCCAGCGAATTCTCATAAAGCTGGTCGAAGGAACCCCAACTGGCCTGGTCGGCCGGGATCTGCACGGTCTGCAGCCACTTGCCGTTCAGGTACTGGTAGAAATCGTTCTGCGGACGCACCGACGGATCGATGTACTGGGTGGCGATGCCGCTGGCCAGGGCCGGGCGGGAAGCCGGCGCCGACTTGGTGGATGCACCTTCGGCGGCGTGCGCGAAGCCGGCGATCAGCGCCAGGCTCAGGGCGCTCAGGGCGAGACGTTTCATGACAGGAGTCCCTTTCGATTGAAAAAAAGGCCGCGGCATGCCGCGGCCCTTGACGTCGTCACGTGGACGAAACGATTACCAGATGATCACGCGATCCTGCGGCGCCAGGTACATCTTGTCGCCCTGCTTGACCTTGTAGGCTTCGTAGAAGCCCGGCTGGTTGCGCAGCGTGCCGTTGGCGCGGTACTGGCCCGGCGAGTGCGGGTCGGTCTTCACCTGGACGATCTGCTGCTGCTCGCGCATCTTCGAGCGCCACACCTGGGCCCAGCCTGCGTACAGGCGCTGGTCGCCGGTCATGCCGTCGATCACCGGGGCCTTCTTGCCCTTCAGCGAGATGTGGTAGGCCTTGTAGGCGATCGCCAGGCCCGAGTTGTCGGCGATGTTCTCGCCCAGGGTCAGCTCGCCGTTGACGTGGTAGCCCGGCAGCGGCTCGAAGGCGTTGTACTGCTTGACCAGCGCCGTGGTCTTGGCCTTGAAGTTCTTGTGGTCCGAGGCGGTCCACCAGTCGCGCAGGTTGCCGTCGCCGTCGTACTGGGCGCCCTGGTCGTCGAAGCCGTGGCTGATCTCGTGGCCGATCACGGCGCCGATGCCGCCGTAGTTGACCGCGTCATCCGCGTTGGCGTCGAAGAACGGCGGCTGCAGGATCGCGGCCGGGAACACGATCTCGTTCATCTCCGGGTTGTAGTACGCGTTGATGGTCTGCGGCGTCATGCCCCACTCGTCGCGGTCGATCGGCTTGCCCAGCTTGTTGATCTCGTAGTCGGCGGCCCACACGCGCGAACGCATCACGTTGCCGACCAGGTCGTCACGCGAGACCTGCAGCGCCGAGTAGTCCTTCCACTTGTTCGGGTAGCCGATCTTCGGGTTGAACTTGGCCAGCTTGGCTTGCGCTTCCTTCTTGGTGGCCGGGCTCATCCAGTCGAGCTTGTTGATCGACTCTTTATAGGCGGCCAGCAGGTTCTTCACCAGCGCTTCCATGCGTGCTTTCTTCTCGGCCGAGAAGTACTGGGCCACGTACAGCTTGCCCAGCGACTCGCCCTGCGCACGCTCGACCGCGCCCACGCCACGCTTCCAGCGCGGTTCCATTTCCTTCACGCCCGACAGAGTCTTGCCGTAGAAGTCGAAGCGCTCGTCGACGAAGTTCTTCGACAGGAAGCTGCCGTAGGATTCGATCAGGTGCAGCGACAGGTAGGCCTTCCAGGTGTCGACCGGCGTCCTGTTGGCCACGTCCATGAAGGCCTTCAGGTAGGTCGGCTGGCCGACGATCACGTAAGTCGCCTTGCCGGACAGGCCGGTGGCGTCCAGCCAGGTCTTCCAGTCGAAGCCCGGGGCCACCGTGTTCAGGTCGGCCAGGTTGACCTTGTTGTAGGCCTTGATCGGGTCGCGCAGCTCGACCTTGGTCCACTGTACCTTGGCGATCTCGGTCTCGAAGTCGACGATGGCTTTCGCGTTGGCGGCGGCGTTCTTGTCGCCGGCCATGGCCAGCATCTTCTCGACGTGCTGCTGGTATTTGGCCTTGGTGTCGGCCAGCTTCTTGTCGTCGGCCTTCAGGTAGTAGTCGCGGTCCGGCATGCCCAGGCCGCCCTGGCCGATGTCGGCGACGTACTTGGTCGAATCCTTGTTGTCCTGGTGGATGCCGAAGTCGAAGGGCACGCCCACGCCGATCTTGCCCAGGTGGGCCAGCAGGGCCGGCAGCTCGGACTTGTCCTTCAGCGCGGCGATCTTGTCCAGCTCACCCTTCAGCGGGGTCGCGCCCAGCTGTTCGAGCCTGGCCTCGTCCATGAAGCTGGCGTAGTAGTCGCCGATGCGCTGTTCGTCGGTGCCCTTGGCGGCGTTCTTGGAGGCGACGTTTTCGATGATGCCGCGCAGCTGCGGCAGGGTGTTCTCGCGCAGCTCCATGAACGAGCCCCAGCTCGACTTGTCGGACGGGATCTCGACGGTCTTCAGCCACTTGCCGTTCAGGTATTCGAAGAAATCGTCCTGCGGACGCACGGACGATTCGATGTATTGGGTGGCGATGCCGGCGCTCAGGGTCTGGCCCTTGGTGGCGGTCACTTTCGCGGCGGCGGCGGCGCCACTGCCTTCAGCATGGCTGACGCTGGCGATCAGGGCCAGGGTCAGGGCGCTCAACAGATACTGCTTCTTCATTCTTGCATCTCCCTTGGATTGTTATGGGTTACTGGGGGACGGCGGGATCGCCGCCGGCCCATACATCAGCTTAAATGCGTGGTGCTTGGTATTACCAGATCGTGACGCGGTCTTCCGGCTTCAGGTACATCTTGTCGCCTTCCTTGACGCCGAAGGCTTCATAGAAAGCGGCCTGGTTGCGCAGGGTGCCGTTGGCGCGGAACTGGCCCGGCGAGTGCGGGTCGGTCTTGACCTGGTTGATCTGCGCCTCGTCGCGCATCTTCGAGCGCCACACCTGGCCGAAGCCCATGAAGAAACGCTGGTCGCCGGTCAGGCCGTCGATGGTCGGGGCCGGCTGGCCGTGCAGCGAGATCTTGTAGGCCTTGTAGGCGATGGCGAGACCGGAGTTGTCGCCGATGTTCTCGCCCAGGGTCAGTTCGCCGTTCACGTGGTAGCCCGGCACCGGCTCGAAGACGTTGTACTGCTTGACCAGCATGTCGGTCTTGGCCTTGAAGCGGGCCTGGTCTTCGGCGGTCCACCAGTTGCGCAGGTTGCCGTCGCCGTCCGACTGCGAACCCTTGTCGTCGAAGCCGTGGCCGATCTCGTGGCCGATCACGGCGCCGATCGCGCCGTAGTTCACGGCGTCGTCGGCCGCCATGTTGAAGAACGGCGGCTGCAGGATCGCGGCCGGGAACACGATCTCGTTCAGGCGCGAGTTGTAGTAGGCGTTGATGGTCTGCGGCGTCATGCCCCATTCTTCGCGGTCGATCGGCTTGCCCAGCTTGTTGATGTTGCGGTTGTAGGCGAAGGTCGCGGTGCGCATCACGTTGCCGACCAGGTCATCCTTCTTGATGGTCAGCTTCGAGTAGTCGCGCCACTTGTTCGGGTAGCCGATCTTCGGGTTGAACTTGGCCAGCTTGGCCTGGGCTTCCTTCTTGGTTTCCGGGCCCATCCAGTCAAGCTTATCGATCGATTCCTTGTAGGCGGCCAGCACGTTCTTCACCAGCTCTTCCATGCGGGCCTTGCGCTCCGGCGGGAAGTACTGGGCGACGTATTCGCGGCCCACGGCTTCGCCCAGCGCGCCTTCGACGGTGCCGACGCCACGCTTCCAGCGCGGTTCCTGCTCCTTCACGCCCGACAGGGTCTTGCCGTAGAAGTCGAAGCGCTCGTCGACGAAGGCCTTCGACAGGAAGGGCGAGAACTCGCGCAGCACCTGCCACTGGAAGTAGGCTTGCAGGGTGGCGAGGTCGGTCTTGTTCAGCACCTCGTTGAAGCCGGTGATGTAGCTCGGCTGGCCGACGATCACGTAGTCGACCTTGTTGCCGATGCCGGCGGCGCCCAGCGCGGCCTTCCAGTCGTAGCCAGGTGCCAGCTTGGACAGCTCGTCCACGCTCATCTTGTTGTAGCTCTTGTTCGGATCGCGCAGCTCGACACGGGTCCACTGCACCTTCGCCAGTTCGGTCTCGAAGGCGACGATGGCCTTGGCCTTGGCGGCGGCATCCTTGTCGCCGGCCAGGCTCAGGATGTTGGCGACGTGCTGCTCGTATTTGGCCTTGATGCCGGCCATGCGCTTGTCATCCATCTTCAGATAGTAGTCGCGGTCGGGCAGACCCAGGCCGCCCTGGCGGATGTAGGTCGCGTACTTGGTCGACTCCTTGGCATCCTGGGCCACGCCGATGCCGTAGGGATTGGCGACGCCGATCTGCGACAGGTGGGCCACCAGGGCCGGGATGCCCTTCTTGTCCTTCAGCGCGCGGATGCGCTGCAGCTCGCCGGCCAGCGGCTTGGTACCGAGGGCTTCGAGCTTCTTCTCGTCCATGAAGCTGGTGTACAGGTCGCCGATCTTCTGGTCGTCGCTGCCGACCTTCTTGCCCGTCTTCTTCTGGTCCGCTTCGATGATGCCGCGCACCTGGCCCTGGGTGTCGTCGCGCAGCTTGATGAAGGTGCCCCAGCTCGTGCGGTCCGACGGAATCTCGGTGGTCTGCAGCCACTTGCCGTTCAGGTGGCCGAAGAAATCGTCCTGGACGCGCACGCCCTGGTCGATGTACTGGGTCTCGATGCCGGAGGTCGTGCCCGCGGCAGCGGAATGAACATTGTCGGCGGCGCTGGCGAAGGCGGCCAGCATCGACAGGGTCAGGGTACTCAGAAGGTAACGTTTCACGAGGGGTCCTTGGTTGCAGGGAAAAGAACGGCTTGTGGCCATCGGCAAATGTATCACAGCCCGGCTTGCCAAAACCGGGCGCTTGTCTGGCATTTACTACAGTTTCATTTCATAGCGAATGCCGAATTGGGTGTATGTACGGGCCTGCGTCGCCGCGCTCTGTACCAACGAACCGGTGTCGAGGCTGCGCGCGGTCTCGTAAAGGCGCGGGTCGAGGTTGTTGGCCGACAGGCGCAACTGCGCGTTGGCCGGCAGCTTCCACAGGCCGTAAACGTCGAACTGGCGCTTGGTGCCGGTGGTCGCCGTCTCGTTGACCGTGGTCTGCACCAGCGTCTCCGGAGTCCAGTTCAGGCTGCCGCCCAGGGTCAGCGGCAAGCCCTTCGCGCGATAGTCCAGGCCCAGGTTGGCGGTCTGCTTCGGCTGCTGGTCGAGACGGTTGTTCGGCCCCGGAATGCCGTCCACGCGCGACCAGAAGCGGCTGTAGTTCGAGCGTATGTCGACCAGCGGCGCGGCCGGCCACAGTTCCGTCAGCGGGAACTTGGCTTCCAGTTCGATACCGCTGGTCCGCGCCTTGCCGATGTTGATCGGGGTGGAGATCCAGCGCCCATTCGTGGCCAGCACCGTCTGGCGGCGCATCAGGTCGTCGATGTTGCGCACAAAGCCGCTGGCCGACAGCAGGCCGCTCTTGCCCAGGTAGTGCTCGTAGGCGAGATCCAGGCCGGTGGCCAGCTCCGGCTTCAGGTTCGGATTGCCGGTGCGGTCCGGACGGGTGGCGTCGTTGTAGGTCGAGATAGTCGGCACCGCGATCAGGTCGTTCAGCGCCGGCGCCTTGTAACTGCGGGTGACGCTGCCGCGCAGCTGGTCCTTCTCATGGCCGGGGATGCGCCAGACGCCATGCAGCACCGGGCTCCAGACCTTCGAGGTGTTTTTCACGTCCGCGCCGGCGCCGTTCTGTCCACCTTCGCTGGTAACGCGGATACCCTCCCAGCGCAGGCCCAGATAGGTCGAGAACTGCGGCGTGACGTCCCACTCGTCCTGCACG
The DNA here is from genome assembly GCF_056397205.1 of Massilia sp. 05N420. Lineage (NCBI taxonomy): Bacteria > Pseudomonadati > Pseudomonadota > Betaproteobacteria > Burkholderiales > Oxalobacteraceae > Massilia > Massilia sp. 05N420. Next base: position 35,169 of record NZ_JBFTMX010000004.1, on the reverse strand, counting down.
AACATGGCCACGCGGCGCGAGTCGGCCGACAGCGAGGCGCCGCCGTCGTCGAACAGGGCAGCGGAGTCGCCGGCCGCCACGTGTTGCTGGCGGCGCTTGCTGGCTTCCAGGTCCCAGCCGGCGGCGAACAGGTGGCCCTGGCGCATAGGACGGCTGAACTTGCCGCCAGTGTTGACGCCGCTGTCGCGGCTAGCGTCGCTGTCGAGGTAGCGGCGCAGCGCGCTGCCGCCGGCATCGTAAGTGTTGCGGACGGTATCGCTGTCGTTGCGGCCGCCGGTGAAGCCGAACTTCACCTCCAGGCGGGCGCCGGCCTCGCCACGGTGCAGCCAGTTGCCGAAGCCGCGCAGGAAGGCCGAATGCGACTGCGAATCCGAGCGCTGGCGGGCGTACTCGGGCGCGACGCTGCCCAGCGGCTGGTCCAGCAGGCTGTCGGCGCCATTGCGGCTGCGGTTGGCGACGAAGAAGGGCTGGAAGGTCAGCGTGTCGCTGTTGGCGAACTTGTACGAGAAGCGCGGCGACAGGAAGACGCCGTCGAAGACGCCGCCGCCCTCGTCATGGATCTGCTGGCGGCGCTCGACCGTGCCGTCCTTGCGGGTGCTGAGGTTGAGCGTGTCGCTCTCGTTGTGCGGACGGTTCTGCATCAGCGAACCGCTCATCATCCAGGTGAGCGCGCCGGACTTGCCCGGCATCGCCAGCGAGACGTTGGCACCATGCCGGCCCTGCTCGATATTGTCGGCCATGCGCAGCTGCACGTCCTTCTGCTGGTAGCCTTCGCGCAGGATGATATTGATGGTGCCGGCGATCGCCTGGGTGCTGTGCTCGGCCACCGGGCCGCGGATCACTTCGATGCGTTCGACCTGGTCCGGCGACAGCGACTCCAGCGAAAAGCCCGGCGGCGGACGCTCGCCGTTGACCAGCATCTGGGTATAGCCATTGCCCATGCCGCGCATGCGCACCCCGCCGCCGCCGCGTCCCGGCGCGCCGCCGATGGTCACGCCGGGCAGGCGTTTCAATACTTCGCTGACGCTGGTGTCGCCGTTGCGCTCGAGTTCTTCGCGTCCGAACACCATCTTGGCGGCGGTCGAGATGCGGCGCGCATCAAGGTCGTCGGCGCGCGCGCCGCTGACGGTAACTTGTTGGATCTTCGGTACGGCCGGCACGGCGCCGCTGCGGGCGCCCTGCTTGCCGGTCACGGCCTTGTCGGTCTGGGTGGGAGTCGGTTCGGCGGCGGAGGCCGTTGCCTGGTCACTGCTTTGGGGGAGGGCCCATGCGTGTCCCGCCGTGCCCAGCAAGGCCAGGCAGGCCATCGGGATCAGTTTGCTCATGCTTAACGTTATTATCGGTTGCCCGGACTGTTGCCATCCGGTTAAACCAATTCTAGCCTTTAAGCATAGCCAAAATTACGATCAGGCAGCCGTTGTTACTTTACGATACATAGCAAACACACAAATCCCTCGAAAAAGCAACGGGCTCCTAGCCGCCGATGTTAATGCTGCCGCCGCCCGGCCCACCCATGCCTCCGCGGCCATGACCGCCCATCCCGCGGCCGCCACGCTCTCCTCCGCGCTCTCCTCCGCGCTCGCCGCCGCGTTCTCCACCCGGGCGGCCTTCCGGCACCACCCGCATCAGTTGTTCGTTCACCAGGGTCGCGACCTGGCGCCGCTGGGCGTCGTCGAGGGCGTCGTTCAGGCTCAGCCACAGTTCACGCAGCTGCCTGTCTTCCTGGACGGCGATCGCGCTCTCCGCTTCCACCAGGGCGTTCAGTTGACGCAGTTCGACGTCCGGTTTGGCGAGCAGGGTCTTGGCCTGTTCCTGCAGCGCCTCGCGGCGGTGCTGGCGCTCGCGCAGCACGGCGCGCGAACGGCTCTCGACCTGCTGCCACAGGGTCTGCTGGTTGGCGTTCAGGTTCAGCGACTTCTTGAACTCGGAGGTCATCGGCACCAGGTCTTCGGCGCGCAAGTCCATCAGCGGAACCGCAAGGCTGGCTCCCGCCGATCCGAGGGCAAGCGCAAACAGGCAGGCGCGGGCAAGTCGCGCGGGCATCCGGATGGTCGTACGCATCGTCATTTGATGAGGCTCCTGGGCATAAAAAAACCCACGGGGGAAACCGTGGGTAAAGACCACTTCAAGAGTGGAGAGAGAGAGAAAAACTGATAAGAACTATAGGCTCGGCCCCTCCCACTCGCCTGGACTCTTACAATTACTTACCGGGTGGAAGCTTAGGCATACAAGGATTTACAAGTTCCCTGAAGTCGTACATACAAAAACGCCGTTCGTGCTTTCGCAGGAACGGCGTTTTGAAGCTGACGATGAATCGAATTAATTACGCTGCAGCTGCCTGCGCTCCGGAATCAGATCCTGCGCATCGCCCAGATTGTCCTTGTAGGAGTCGAAGATCTTGGCCAGCGCGTCGCGCATATTGACCTGCGGGGTCCAGCCCAGTTCCGAGACCGTGTTCTCGATCTTCGGCACGCGGTTCTGCACGTCCTGGTAGCCGGTGCCGTAGTAGGCGCCCGAGCTGGTCTCGACCAGTTTCACTTCCTTGGCGGTGTCGCGGTATTCCGGGTATTCGGCGGCCAGTTCCAGCATCATGTGGGCCAGTTCGCGGATCGAATAATTATTCGACGGATTGCCGACGTTGTAGATCTTGCCGGTCGCCTTGCCGTCCTTGTTCTCGATGATGCGCATCAGCGCGTCGATGCCGTCGTCGACATAGGTGAAGGAGCGCTTCTGGGCGCCGCCGTCCACCAGCTGGATCGGTTCGCCGCGCACGATGTGGCCCAGGAACTGGGTCAGCACGCGCGAAGAGCCTTCCTTCGGGGTGTGGATCGAATCGAGGCCGGCGCCGATCCAGTTGAAGGGGCGGAACAGGGTAAAGTTCAGGCCTTCCATGCCGTAGCCCCAGATCACGCGGTCCATCAGCTGTTTGGAACAGGCGTAGATCCAGCGCGGCTTGTTGATCGGGCCGTAGACCAGCTCCGAATTCTCCGGATCGAATTCCTCGTCGTGGCACATGCCGTASACTTCCGAGGTCGACGGGAACACCAGGTGCTTGCCRTACTTGGCGGCCGAGCGCACGATCGGCAGGTTGGCTTCGAAGTCGAGTTCGAACACGCGCAGCGGCKSCTGSACATAGGTCGASGGSGTSGCRATKGCGACCAGCGGCAGGATCACGTCGCAYTTCTTGACGTGGTACTCGACCCACTCCTTGTTGATCGTGATGTCGCCTTCGAAGAAGTGCATGCGCGGATGATCCAGGAGCTCGGTGATGCGATCCGTGCTCATGTCCATGCCGTAGACTTCCCAGTCGGTCGTCTCGAGGATGCGCTTGGACAGGTGGTGGCCGATGAAACCGTTGACGCCGAGAATGAGAACTTTCTTCATTTTAAATAAGCAACATATGCACGTGAACGGGCGATTATACCATCGCGAGTATTCACACAAACCGGCGCCGGGCGCCTGTTCGGGACGCCGGACGGTTATACTTCCCTACGCTCAGGCATAACGTTTGCGAAGGACCGACAGCACATGGGCTCGAAAATCAAGCACTCCGCCCTCCTCACCCTGGGTGTCATTCTCGGCGTCGCCGTCACCATGCAATTTTCCGCCCTGGCCCAGAAGCCGGTGGAGAACGGCATGCCCATCGACAGCCTGCGCCAGCTCGCCAATACCTACAACCTGATCAAGTCCGCTTACGTCGAACCGGTCGAGGACCGCAAGCTGCTGACCCAGGCCACGGCCGGCATGGTAGCCGCGCTCGACCCGCATTCCGCCTACCTCGACCGCAAGGCCTACCGCGAACTGCGCGAAGGCACCGAGGGCCGCTTCGTCGGCCTGGGCATCGAGATCGGCCAGGCCGACGACGGCAACATCAAGATCGTGTCCCCGATCGAGGATTCGCCGGCCTGGCGCGCCGGCATCAAGGCCGGCGACGTCATCTCGCGCATCGACGGCGCGCTCGTGAAGAACATGGAACTCGACGATGCGATCAAGCGCATGCGCGGCGAGCCGCACACCCGGGTCGTGCTGACCATCGTGCGCGAAGGCGAAGCCGCGCCGCTGGAGATCGCGGTCGTGCGCGACGAGATCGTGCAGAAGAGCGTCAAGGGCAGGATCGTGGCGCCCGGTTATGCCTGGGTGCGGGTGTCGCAGTTCCAGGAACCGACCGTGAACGACCTGGCCGCCAGGCTGGCCGCGCTGGCGCGCGAGGAACCGAAGCTGAAAGGCCTGGTGCTGGACCTGCGCAACGACCCGGGCGGCCTGCTGCAGGGCGCGATCGGCACCGCCGCCGCCTTCCTGCCGGCCGGGGCCGAAATCGTCTCGACCAACGGCCAGCTCGAGGAATCGAAGGCCCGTTTCTACGGCCGCCCCGAATACTATATGCTGGCCCGCGGCGAGGACCCGCTGAAGCAGGTGCCGGAGCTGTTCAAGACCATCCCGATGGTGGTGCTGGTGAATACCGGCTCGGCCTCGGCCTCGGAAATCGTGGCCGGCGCCCTGCAGGATCACAAGCGCGCCGCGATCGTCGGCAGCCCGACCTTCGGCAAGGGCTCGGTGCAGACGATCCGCCCGCTGCCGGGCGAGACCGCGGTGAAGCTGACCACGGCGCGCTACTACACGCCGAGCGGACGCTCGATCCAGGCGCGCGGCGTGCTGCCCGACTTCCCGGTCGACGAAAACGCCGACGGCGATGGCCTGAACGCCCTGCGCATGCGCGAAGCCGACCTCAAGCGCCATCTGTCGAACGACCGCGACCGCGAAGAAGCCACGCGCAAGGACGACATCGAGGAACAGATGCGGATCCTGGCCGCCGAACGCCACCGCAAGCCCCTCGAATTCGGCAGCGCCACCGACTTCCAGCTGGCCCAGGCCCTGCGCCACCTGCAGGGCCTGCCGGTACAGCTGTCGAAGCGCGCGGGCAGCGGCGACACGCCAGGGCCCTTGGCGCAGCAGGCGCACTGACGCACTTTTGACGCATTGCCGGCGGCGTTCCCACGGTCTGTACGATTGTGTAGAATCGGCAGATTCGCGGGAAGTTTCTCCCCGTTACCACCTTGGAAAGCCAATCATGAAACCTGTCGTCATCAGCGGCACCGGCCTGTTCACGCCACCGAATTCGATCTCCAACGACGAGCTGGTGACGGCCTTCAACGCCTACGTCGAATTGTTCAACGCCGAGAACGCGGAAAAAATCGCGGCCGGCGAAGTCACCGCCCTCGAAGCCTCCAGCAGCGCCTTCATCGAGAAAGCCTCCGGCATCAAGTCGCGCTACGTGATGGAAAAGGCCGGCATCCTCGATCCGAAGCACATGACCCCGCGCATCAAGGAACGCGCCGACGAGGAATTGTCGCTGCAGGCCGAAATCTGCGTCGCCGCCGCCCGCCAGGCCCTGGCGCGCGCCAACCGTACCCCGGCCGACATCGACATGGTGCTGGTCGCTGCCAGCAATATGCAGCGTGCATATCCGGCAATGGCGGTCGAGGTCCAGGACGCCCTCGGCATCGACGGCTTCGGCTTCGACATGAACGTGGCCTGTTCCTCGGCCACCTTCGCGATCCAGACCGCGGCCGGCGCCGTGCAGACCGGCCAGGCGCGCGCCGTGCTGGTGCTGAACCCGGAAATCACCAGCGCCCACCTGAACTTCCGCGACCGCGACAGCCACTTCATCTTCGGCGACGCCTGCACCGCGATGGTTATCGAAGCGCTTGATACCGCCACCAGCGAGCACCAGTTCGAGATCCTCGATTCCAAGCTGAAGACCAAGTTCTCGAACAATATCCGCAACAACTACGGCTTCATGAACCGCTTCGACGAAGCCGGCATCGGCCAGCCGGACAAGCTGTTCCGCCAGCAGGGCCGCAAGGTGTTCAAGGAAGTCTGCCCGATGGCCGCCGAGACGATCCGCAACACGGTGGAGGGTGCCGGCCTGAAGATCGAAGACATCTCCCGCTTCTGGCTGCACCAGGCCAACCTGAACATGAACCAGCTGATCGTGCGCATGCTGCTCGAGCGCGACGCCAGCCCGGAAGAAGCGCCGGTGATCCTGGACCGCTACGCCAACACCTCGTCGGCCGGTTCCATCATCGCCTTCCACAGCTACCAGGACGACCTGCCGTCCGGCAGCAATGGCGTGATCTGCTCCTTCGGCGCCGGTTACTCGATCGGCTGCGTGGTGGTGCGCAAAAAATAATCGCCCCTCAAACTCGACAGTAACCAAGATTCTTGATATCAAAAAGAATCTTGGTAGTTCCAGTCCTACAAAGCCGCCCTCCCGATTCCTCTGGAATACGGCCTTCCCGGCGCGCATGATCTTCCTGACAGCGCATCAGCATGCGCAGCACCTGAGGAGGATCAATATGACTAAGCAAAAAGGACCGGACAGCGTCCGCGCCCGCGGTATCGCCAAGGAAAAAACCGTCCCTGTCGCGAATGGCAGCCAGCAGCCGCGGGCGCCGGGCTGGGTCGCGCCGGGCAGTGCCAACGTGCAGTCGGCGAATATCGAACAGCAAGGCGCGGCCCTGCGCTCGCGCGGTTCGCTGCAAGGCAATGGCGTCGGCGACCAGAATGTCGGCAGCCAGCGCGGTGGCGGTAGTGCCCAGCAGGCGGGCTGGAGCGCACGCCAGAGCGCCCAGCGCATGCAGGCGCGCGGCGAGGAAGACCGCCTGAACGCCTCGCGCCAGTCGGGCTACGGCGGCATGGAACAGAAGCAGGCGAGCGCATCGGGTTCTATGCAGAGCGAAAAGAAACCTTCGGATTACGCCAGCAAGAAAAGCAAGAAAGGCAGTTCCGGTTCCGGGCAATAGTTCGATCCCGTAAGCAGAAAAAATACCGTTCAGTGCCGACTGAACGGCATTTTTTTTAGAAGCGCTGTTTTATCACTGTCCGGAGCGTGCCCGCGCCACCTGATCGATGTAAAAATCGATGACGTTCTTGACCACCTCGACATCCCGCACGGCCGCCTGATAGAACAACTCCTTGGCGTCGTCGTTCAGCTTGCGGGCGTCCGCCAGCCGGCCAAGCTGGAACAGAATGGCGGGGATGGGGGTGCTTTCGGTTTTGTTCCGTAAAGCGCCGGTGAGTATCTCAAATGCTTCATCATACCGGCCATTGTCGATATGGCGTGTGCCGATCTCCAGCAGGCTGGGGGCCGCGGTGATACTTTGCACGGCCGTATTTACCAGCGCGACCTCTGCCTCCATTTGTGCCAGATCGTGCAGATACTTGTGGTTGGCGGCATCACGCATTTCGGGAGAAGCGGCCAACCATTGTTCGCAAAAGGCGCCCAGGTCAYGCACTTCAGATGGATTCAAAGAAGATCCGGGAATCACTGCCAGCGATGTCTTGCGCAGTTTGTCTTTATCGTTGCTCATGGTCAATCCGCAGTAAGCCGGGCGCAAGCCCTCGCTGCTGAGCAATGCGGTCAGTTCGATCCGATTCCATTCGCGGACGTGGGTTGGATTGGCCGGTGGGCCCATATCCTGATAACCGCGCTCCAGGTCGCGCTCCGGGGTCGAGATCAATGCGACCTTGGCATGAACCAGATAGGTGCGAATCAGCTGCATCAGTTTGGTCGGATCGACCAGGCATTCGATCACGTCGGAGTTGACGACCACCGCGTTAGACAGGATCTCGGGCGGAATGTCCGTGCCTGCGTAGTTTTCCAGGTCGACTTCAATCCATTTCCCGAACGGATATTGGGTGCGGCAATATTCGAGGTTACTACCGAAGTCCAGTCCGATGATCTCGAATTGCGGATGGAGTGCGACAAGCTTGCGCGCCCTGCCGCAACCGATATCGATGATATAGCGGCATTCGTACTGGTAAGCCAGGGTAGCCGCCAGCGGATAGACTTCCGGCTGCCAGATGACGCCATCATCATGGATGTCGGCGAAATACGCGGGTTGGCTGCGAGTTCGGTAGCCAGGTTTGATGAAGAAGTTTGTTGCAGTCACGATTGTCCCTATAGGAAAAACTTGGAAAGGAAAGGTCTTCCGATATTCATGCTGACGTCAAACGGCTGAAATCAGGTTCGACGCCGTCTTCCATCCACCGCAGGATCTGGGCCACCCTGAACTCCGTCGTATGCAGGGCACGCATCTTCTCTCCGGCATTCCTCACCAGGCGAGCTGCGAGCGCCTTGTCGGTTTGAACGCGTCGGATCTGGTGTGCCAGATGTTCGGGAGAGTCGGGGTCATAAAGCAGGATGTCCTGTTCGTCGGCAAACAGCGTATTTGTCCTTGGACGGCCCGGTACGCTGCAGGAGATGATAGGTCTTCCCGCAGCCATGCCCTCATAGATGCGGCTAGGAAATCCCTGAAACATGGATGGCAGATTGACGACAGCCGTACCTTGCTGGAGGCTGCGGAGCCATAAGCCAAAAATGTTTTGCCGCAGGCTGAGCAGCACATCCATGTAACGCTGCAGCATGTGAGGCGAGGCGGGCAGGCCGTCTTCCAGGGCCTGGGCGGTCATTTGCTGCAGGCGATCGAACAATGCCGGATAAGGGGTTTGATATTCCAGCGAGGGACCCGGCTGCACCAGCAAGCCTGCAAGGGCGGGATGCCTGAGCCAGCCTCCACGTTTTCCGTACGGTACGCCATAGAACACAGCGTAAGGGTTGGGAGCCGGCGGGGCGTCCTGGATGCTGGCACGTGGCGCTGTCTGCGGCCACCACATGGCTTTGATATTGCCATCCTGGTTGACATCGCTGACATCGACTTCATCGACCATCAGCGTATGCGTCATGTACGCCAGCCGTCGAAGCACTCTTTCCTTGCGCTCCCTCAGGTTGGGTTGCAGGTCGTAGACATACGGCTCGTACTGCAAGGATTCCATCACCATGCCCAAGCGCACCGGCGCCAGGCTTGCAACCCATGAAAGAAACTGTTCGTCGTAATCGGAATGGACCGCTTCGATCCATACCTGATCGTACTTGCGCTCGCCCACCATTTCCTGCAGGCGAGAAAGCCAGTTTCCCCGAGAATTGTTGTCCATACGGAACAGACAGGGCACGCTGAATACATCGGCGCCGCTCTGGCGCAAGGTATGCTGGAGCCCCACCAGCGTCGGATAGGACGTGCTGCGGGCCAGACGCCAGTCCGCGAACTCGATGAAAATAAACAGGATACGTGGAGAAGCCATATTCAAGCCGTTCATAGTATATTTTTGCCAACGTTTTGAGACTGCCGATGCGCGGCGCCGGCGTCGCGCAGGATCAGGGCGGCTGCTTCCGCAAAATCGTCGACCACGAAAACACCCGGCGGGCAGCGGTCTTCTTCCTCGTGCCCGTAGCCCGTACGCACCAGGATGCAACGGGTGCCGGCTGCCAGGCCCGCATTGATATCGCTGAGCTTGTCACCGACCATCCAGGAGTCTTCCAGCGCGATATTCCACTCGCGCTGCGCCTCGAGCAGCATGCCCGGCGCGGGCTTGCGGCAATCGCAGTCCCGCACTTCCCCGTGTTCCGGATGGTGCGGACAGTAATAGTAGGCATCGATGCCGCTGCCGGCGGCGAGCAGGTCTCGGTCCACCAGGGCGTGCAGGCGCGCGATCGCGGCCTCTTCGTAATAGCCGCGCCCCACGCCCGCCTGGTTGGTGACCACGATGGCCAGGAACCCGGCCTCGCGGAGCGCCCCGAGCATGTCGACCGAACCGGGAATCCATTCCCAGTCTTCGTAACGGTGCAGGTAGTTCTTTTCGACGTTCAGGGTGCCGTCACGGTCGATGAATACGCAGGGCCTGGCGCGTTCAGACATTGCCGTATTTGGTGTTCTTCAACATGGTAAAGCCCTTGACCAGCTCGGCGATGCCGCGGTCCAACGAGAAAGCGGTCTTGAAACCGGTGGCCTCGATCTTGGCGTTGGAGACGATGTAGTTGCGCTGGTCGGGGTCCTTGCCGATCGCCGCCTCGGGGAAGATAAAATCCGGGACATGGCGCGAAATCACTTGGCACAGCTCCATCTTCGACACATTGGCATCCGACAGGCCGACGTTGTAGATCTGTCCCTTCATGCTGTCGAAGTTGGCGATGCCATGCTGGAAAGCGCGGGTGACATCGCGCACGTGCACGTAATTGCGCTTGAAATGGGGCTCGAACAGCACGACGAAGCGGTCATGCACGGCGCGGTAGGTGAAATCGTTGACCAGCAGGTCGATGCGCATGCGGGGCGACATGCCGAATACGGTCGCCAGGCGGAAGCTGACGGCGTTCGGATGCTCCATGATCGCCTTTTCGATCTCGACTTTCTCGATGGCGTATTGCGAGATGGGACGCAGGGGCGAATCTTCGGTGCAGAAGTTGTTCTCGTCGCCCGAGCCGTAGGCGCTGTTGGTGGTGGGCATGAGCAGCATCTGGTTGGGGCTCAGGTGCTTGAGCATCATCAGGATGGCATCGTGGTTCACGGTGGTCGCACCGACCGGGTCCTTGTTGCACAGCGGCGCGCCCACGTAGGCCGCCAGCGGGATGACGATGTCGGCCTTCTGCAGCAGCGGCACGATCGTCTTCTCCAGCCGGATGTCGCCACGCACGATGGTGAAATTGTCGTGATAGCAGACATGCGACAGGCTGGCCTGGCCGTACATCAGGTTGTCCAGCACGGTCACCTTGTGACCATCGGCCAGCAGGGCCGGCACGAGAATGGAACCGAGATAGCCTGCGCCGCCGGTAACGAGGATGTTGTAAGACATGAGGGGTCGTCCTTGAGAAGAGTTAATCGCCGAAGATGGCCGCTTCCACGCACTCGCATAGAGTGTGGGCTAATACGATATGCAATTCCTGGATGGTGCTGGTCGCCTGCCCGGGCACGACGATGGCGTAGTCGGCCAACTGCAGGGCCGGACCGCCATCGCGTCCCAGGAATACGATGCTGGGCACGTCCATGCGCTTGCACTGTTCCAGCGCGCGCAGGATGTTGGGAGATTGGCCGGACGTGGTGATGCCGAGGAAGATATCGCCCGCCATCGCCTTGCCGGCCAGCTGGCGGGCAAACACCTGTTCATAGCCGTAGTCGTTGCCGATGGCGGTGAGGATCGAACTGTCGGTGGTCAGCGCCTCGGCCGCCAGCGGCGCCCTGTCGCGCGCCAGCTTGCTGACGAATTCGGCCGCAAGATGCTGGGCATCGGCGGCCGACCCGCCGTTGCCCGCGATATAGATGCGGCGTCCCTTGCGATAGGCGGCGACGGTCGCCGCGGCCGCGGCCTCGAAGGTGGCGAGCGCGCYGTCCCGCTGTTTCAGTTCCTGCATCGCGCGGATCGAGGCGTCCAGGTTGCGTTGCAGGCGATCGATGATGGATGTCATGGCTTGTCCTTTGCATTGAGGACGGCGCCGGCCCGGTGATAGTCGGCGGGAATGCCGATATCGATGAAGCTGCCGTCGAACTCGACGCCGGTCATCCGCTGGCCGGCATGGAAAGCGGCCGGGAAGATGTCGTTTTCCAGCGACGCGCTGGCGCCGGCGGCAAGGGGCTGGCCGCCTGCCAGCGTCAAGCCGGCAAAGGCGCGCGGATGGATGCAGTACACCCCGCCGTTGGCCAGGCATTCGTCGCCGTCCTGGCTCGACTTCAGTTCGGTGATGCGGCCGTCCGCCGCCACGCCCATGCCGAGATAACGGCTGGTTTCGCCGGTGCGGAACAGCGAGAAGCACCAGTCGCTGTCATGGCTGCGGGCGAAGGCTTCCAGGCGTTCGCCGTCCACGGAAAAATAGGTATCGCCGTTGAGCAGCAGGAAGCGCTGGTCGGCCGGCAGCTGTTGCAAGGCCAGCAGCACGCCGCCGCCGGTGCCCAGCGGGGTCTGCTCGACGACATAGTCCAGCCGCGCCCCGCGGTAGCTCCGGCCCAGGTGCGAGCTGATGAGCTCATGCCGGTAGCCGACCGCCAGGATGAAATGCCCGATGCCCTGCGCGATCCAGAAATCGAGCAGGTACTCGAGGAAGGGGCGGCCATCGACCGGCGCCATCGGCTTGGGCAGGTTCGGAACTGCGCTGCGCAGGCGGGTGCCGAGGCCTCCGGCCAGAATGACGGCAGACTGGATTTCCATCGTCAGACAGCGTTCAGGATGGCGCAGATGTCATCGACCTCGGCATCGGAGAGGTCCGGGAAGTTGCCGATATAGAAGCCGTAGAAATGCACGTGTTCGGTATGCGGGAACGCGAGGTGATGGTCGGCCGGAACGATGCCCTTCAGATAGGGCTGGCGAACCTGGTTGCCGCCGCCCGCGCTGCCGCGGCGAAACTCGATGCCGGCGCCGCGCATGGCCTGCATCAGGCGTTCGGTGAAGGCGTCGTCGGCCTCCTTGAGGATCAGGTTGAACGCGTAGTTGCTGGAGCCTTCGGTCTTGAAGTCGACCCGGTAGCGCCGGCTGTCGATCTTGCCGAGGAAGCGCATCAGGTTGGCGGTACGGCGCTCGACGTTGGCGTCCAGGCGCTTCAGCTGGCTGCGGCCCATGATGGCGCCGATTTCGGTATTGCGCACGTTGTAGGCCGGATAGGCGAAGATGAAATCCGGGTTGAGCTGGGGATAGGTTTCCCGATAGTCCTGCTTCAGCGCATCGTCGGTCGACTCGCGCACCATGCCGTGCGAACGCAGCATGCGCACCTGCTGGTACACCTCCGGGTCGTCGGTGCAGACCATGCCGCCCTCGATGGTGCTCATGTGGTGGGCGTAATAGAACGAGAAGTTGGACATCCAGCCGAAGCTGCCCAGGCGTTTGCCGTTGTGCGTGGCGCCGTGCGATTCGCAGACGTCTTCGATCAGCGGGATATTGCGGCGTTCCAACTCGGCCAGCAGTTCGTCGGTCAAGCCGTCGAAGCCTTGCACATGCGTCAGGAAGACGGCGCGCGTGCGGTCGGTGAGCTTGTTGATGATTTCCTGCGGGTCCATCGACAGCGTGCTTGGATCGATGTCGGCGAACACCGGGGTAAAACCGTTTTGCAGCACCGAGGCCACGTCCGATACCCATGCCAGCGGCGGCACGATGACTTCGCCGCCCTCCGGATGGCGCAGCTTGAGCACGGCCATGCTCAACAGGTTGGCCGAGGCTCCCGAGTTCACGAAGACGCTGTATTTCACGCCCAGCCATTCCGACCATTCCTTCTCGAAGGCGCGCACATTCGGGCCGTTGGTCAGGATCGGGTCGTCCTGGCGCAGGTGTTCGATCACTGCGTCCAGGTCTTCACGCAGGATATTGTTCCTCATTAAGGGATATTTCATCGGGAGCTCGTTCGCTTATTGTTCGTTGCGTCGGTTATTTTTCGTTGTAGTAATCGCCGTATTCGACAATGATCGTGCTGCGTCCGTCGTCGCGGAGCAAGGCGCGTTCATAGGCCGGGAAGATGTCTTCCGGCTCATCCAGGCGGATCACTTCGATGGTGCTGCACATCAGGCGCAAGGCGTCGGTAAAGTCGCCGATATGCTGGTGCTGGGGATGCATGGGGCGCTGCGAACCGATGCCGGTGCGGACGATCGCCTTGGCCTTGTAGCTGCCGTTCGACATGACATCGACCTTGTCCAGGTGGCTGACCAGCTGGCTCATGGCGCACAGCAGGAAGTTCCAGCGCGGGAAGATGCTGACCGGGACGGCGCCGGTCAGCGCCATGCCGGTGGTCATGCCCATCTGCATTTCTTCCGCTACCGGCAATTCGATCAGGCGTTCGCGCGGTACATCCTTGAGTGTATTGCTCATGGCCGTGCCGGGCACGGCCACGGCTTGTCCCATGAAAACGGTGCGCGGATCCTGGGCCAGGAAGTCCATCGAGCGTTTGAGTTCGTCAAAATATTTCATGGTCTGCCCTCAGAACTGGACGCGCACGCCGGCGCCGGCATGCGGATATTTGGTTTGGTAGCGGTAGTAGGTGATGTAGTCGTCATTCACCCCTTCGTAGCTCAGGCGCGGCTGGTTCCAGGCTTCGCGGGTATCGGTGCAGACCGATTTCTCGTTGTCTTCCACCACGAAGTGGATCGGCAGCGCGTGATTGCGGCTGTACTTGATCGATTCGTGGGCGATGCCGGTTTCCGAGGTCATTTCGCCCATGAAGCAGTAGACCCTGGCGTCTTCGCCGCTACGCTGGATGGCCATCGCGGCGCCCACCGCGATCGGCAGCACGCCGCCGACGATGGCCGACGAGTAGATGCGCTGTTCCGGGAAGCACAGCGAGATCGAACGGCCGGCCAGGATCTCGTCGCGCACCTGTTCCGGGGGCACGCCCTTCAGCAGGCACTGGTAATGCGAGCGCCACGAGCAGAAGACCCAGTCCTGCGGCCGGATCTTCTTGAATACTTCGATGATCTGTTCTTCGTTGCCGTAGTACAGATGCACAGGCGCGCGGATCTTGCCGCTGTTGAAGGTCGCGGCGATCTCTTCTTCGAAGGCAATCAGTTCGTCTTTCGTCATCATTTCACCAAATCAAAATGGCGCGGGGCGCCGGTCCTATTGAAGGGCGGAGTCATTACGGTCCGCGCCCTGTTGCCGCACGTACCAGGCATAGGTATCGCGCAGCCCATCGTCCAGAGAAACGCCGGCGCGCCAGCCGAGATGCTGCATCCGGCTGCTGTCGAGCAGTTTGCGCATGGCGCCGTCGGGTTTGCTACTGTCCCAGGCGAGTTCGCCCGCATAGCCGACCACCCGGGCGATGCTCTCGGCCAGCTCGCGGATCGAGATATCGCTGCCGGAGCCCAGGTTCAAGGGCAATTCCAGGGGCGGCAGTTCGTCGCGCAGCATCAGCAGGCAGGCCGCCGCGATGTCGCTCGAATGGATGAACTCGCGGCGCGGAGTGCCGCTGCCCCACAAGGTCACCGCGGGCGCGCCGTCGGCCTTCGCCTGATGAAAACGCGCCAGCAAGGCCGACAGCACGTGTCCGGATTTCGGATCGAAATTGTCGTTGGGGCCGTAGGCGCTATTCGGAATCAGCGGAATGAAGCGCTGCTGGCCATATTGCCGGTTATAGGCCAGGCACAAGTGCACGCCCGCCAGCTTGGCGATCGCGTAGGGCAGGCTGGTTGGCTCGGGATGGCCGGACAGCAGCGCCGTCTCCGGCATCGGTTGCGCGGTCTCTTTCGGATACATGCAGGACGAGCCGAACATGACCAGGCGCTTGACGCCGGTGCGATGCGCGGCGCCCAGCACATTCAGCGAGATCGCCAGGTTGGCATCGATGAAGTCGGCCGGGAAATTGGTGTTTTCCAGGATCCCGCCCACCTTCCCTGCCGCCAGCAGCACGTAGTGCGGGCGCTGTTCGTCGAAAAACGCGTCCACCTGCTGCTTGTCGCGCAACTCCAGTTCGGCGCGCGTGCGCAGGATGAGATTGCGATAACCGGCAGCCTGCAGGGCGCGCACGATGGCGGAGCCGATCAGGCCGGCGTGGCCGGCGACGAAAATCGGCGCATCCCGTGGCGGCATGTCGGCAGGCAGCGCGGTCGGTGTGATAAGGCTCATCAGGACAATCCGTTGGGTTGGTACATGACGACACGGCTGCCGCCGTCTTCGAACTTGAACGGCACGTGAATCAGGTGTTTCAGGCGTTCGCGCACATTGTCCTGCAGTTCCGGCTTGACGAACAGCATCAGGAAACCGCCGCCGCCGGCGCCCATGATCTTGCCGCCGATGGCGCCGGCCTTGATCGCCTCCTCGTACAGGTAATCGATGTCGCTGGTCGACACCTTGTCGGACAGCGAGCGCTTGCACAGCCAGCTTTCGTGCAGCAGCTTGCCAAGCTCCTCGATCGGCGTGTTGGCGCTCTGCAGGATAGCGATGGCTTCGTTCACCATCTCGCGCATGCTGTGCAATTGCGCCTGGCGTTCGCGCAGGTTGGCGATCTGCGATTTCGCCACTTCCGAGGCGATGCGCGAAAAGCCGGTAAAGCACAGCATCAGGTGGCTTTCGAACTCCGCCAGCCGTTCCTGGCGCAGGATCAGGGGCGAGGCGGTAAAACTGCCGTTGCGATGGAATTCAACCAGGTTGAAGCCACCATAGGCCGCCGACACCTGGTCCTGGGATCCGACGTTCTCGCCGATCACGTTCTGTTCGACGTGGATCGCGGTGCTGGCCAGGTATTCCTTGGAAGCGTAGCGTCCTTCGAGCGCGGCCAGCGCGTGCAGCAGCCCGACCGTGAACGAAGAACTCGATCCCAGGCCCGAACGCGCCGGCAGGTCGCCGTCGTGGTGGATTTCCAGCCCGCGCTCGCAGCCGGCCCAACCCAGGATGGCGCGCACCGCCGGGTGCTTGATCTGGTCGATCGACTGGACGTTCTCGATCAGCGAATGGACGATGCGGTGCTTGTGTTCGAAGAAGGGCGGCAGGTGGCGGCAGGTGATGTAGCAGTACTTGTTGATGCTGGTCGCCAAGACGGCGCCGCCATGCTCGGCATACCAGGCCGGATAGTCTGTGCCGCCGCCGAAGAAGGACATGCGGAAAGGAGTACGGGTAATGATCATCTTGTTTATCGGCTGGAATAAACCTGGTTGGCGTCGTCAATCGCCCAGGATCTTGCGCTGCAGCTTGATCCGGGCTATTTCCTGGAGATGCTGGACCACATCTCTACCGAACTTGCGTTCCAGGCGGTTCGACGGCCAACAGTTCATCGCCCAGCTTCTGGTAGAGGGCGGCGCGGCTGCCGGGGTTGACGAGCACTACATCGATATTCTGGGCTTCTGGCACGTTGACACTCTCCTGAATGGCGCCTGCAATGCGATCAGCAAGACGGTTCGAGCGTGCATCGAACGGGCAAGGCAAGCAGACGATTTGCTATGCCAGCAGATGCTTGCAGGCAATGACAAACGGCAGTCTACATGCAATCCTCGTTTTTCTGTACCAAAACAATTTCCCACAATAAACTACCGTCTTAGAGTGTCGAAAATCTGGTACAAATATTGCTAGCCTTTTAAGTCGTAAAAGCTGTTTATTTTGCAATAATTGGAGGGCGGACAAGAAAACCCTTGTCGCCGCGATCACAAACTCGCCGCCAGTTCCGCCCCTTCCCGGATTGCCCGCTTCGCATCCAGCTCGGCCGCCAGCGCGGCGCCGCCGATCTTGTGGAAGCGCGGTCCAGCCTTCGGCTCATCCGAAGGCATGAGCTCCGCCAGGCTCTCCTGGCCGGCGCAGATGACCACGTTGTCGACCTCCAGAAGCTTGCGTTCGCCGCCCACCGTGATGTGCAGGCCGGCGTCGTCGATGCGCTCGTACTGCACGCCCGCCATCATCGTCACGCCGTTGCGCACCAGGGTGGCGCGGTGCACCCAGCCCGAGGTCTTGCCGAGGCCCGCGCCCGGCCGCGTGGTCTTGCGCTGCAGGAGCCAGATGCTGCGCAGCGGCGTCGGCTTGCCGGCTTCGGCCAGGCCGCCCGGTGCGCCGACCTTGGGATCGATGCCCCACTCGCCCATCCATTTCGCCACCGGCAGCGGCAGCGCTTCGCGCGGGTCGTGCAGCAGGAACTCCGCGGTGTCGAAGCCGATGCCGCCGGCGCCGATGATCGCCACCCGCTTGCCGACCGCCGCGCCGCCGCGCAGCACGTCCAGGTAGGACAGCACCTTCGGATGATCGATGCCCTCGATGCGCGGCATGCGCACGCTGACGCCGGTCGCCACGATCACCTCGTCGTAGCCGGCGGCGACCAGTTCGTCGCGGGTGACACGCTGGCCGAGGCGCAGCCGCACGCCGGTCAGTTCCAGCTGGCGGCCGAAGTAGCGGATGGTCTCCGAAAACTCCTCCTTGCCGGGAATCCGCATCGCGACCTTGAACTGGCCGCCGATGCTGTCGCTCGCATCGAACAGGGTCACGTCGTGGCCGCACCCGGCGGCGACGGTGGCCGCCGACAGCCCGGCCGGTCCGGCGCCGACCACGGCGATGCGGCGCTTGCGGGCGGCCGGGCGGTACACCAGTTCGGTCTCATGGCAGGCGCGCGGATTCACCAGGCAGGTGGCGCGCTTGTTCGAGAAGGTGTGGTCGAGGCAGGCCTGGTTGCAGGCGATGCAGGTATTGATCTCGTCGCTGCGCCCGGACTCCGCCTTGTTGACCCAATCCGGATCGGCCAGGAAGGGACGCGCCATCGACACCAGGTCGGCGTCGCCGCGCGCCAGCACGTTCTCGGCATCGAGCGGCATGTTGATGCGGTTCGATGCCACCACCGGAATGCCGACCTCCTTGCGCAGGCGCCCCGCCACCTCGGCGAAGGCCGCGCGCGGCACCGAGGTGACGATGGTGGGAATGCGCGCCTCGTGCCAGCCGTAGCCGGTATTCAGGATGGTCGCGCCGGCCTGCTCGAGGGCCTTGGCCACCGCCACGATCTCCTCCCAGGTATTGCCGCCCTCGACCAGGTCGAGCACCGAGTGCCGGTACATGATGATGAAATCGCGGCCGACGGCTTCGCGGATGCGGCGCACCACCTCGACCGGTAATCGCATGCGGTTCCCGATCGGCCCGCCCCAGCGGTCCTGGCGGCGGTTGGTGCGCGCGCACAGGAACTGGTTCAGCAGATAACCCTCGCTGCCCATCACTTCGACGCCGTCGTAGCCGGCCTGCCTGGCCAGCTTGGCGCAGCGGACATACGCCCTGATCGTCGATTCGATCCCGCTTTCCGTCAGCGCGCGCGGGCGGAACGGCGAGATCGGCGACTTCTGCGGCGAGGCCGACACCACCAGCGGCTGGTAGCCGTAGCGGCCCGCGTGCAGGATCTGCAGCAGGATCTTGCCGCCCTCCTCGTGCACGGCGCGGGTGACGCGGCGGTGGTTCGGCACGTCGCCCAGGAAGTTGAGGGTGCCGCCGAAAGGCAGCAGCCAGCCCTGGCGGTTCGGCGAGATGCCGCCGGTGACGATCAGCCCGACCCCGCCACGCGCCCGCTCGCGGTAGAAGGCCGCCAGCTTGCCGTAGTGGTAGAAGCGGTCTTCGAGCCCGGTGTGCATCGAGCCCATGATGACGCGGTTCTTCAGCGTGGTGAAGCCGAGATCGAGGGGGGCGAGGAGATGGGGGTAGGTGGTGATGGGGATGGGTGAGTTCATTCGGCCGGTCGATTAAGTTAACCGTCGTCCCCGCCTTCGCGGGAATGACGGTGCTCATTACACCGGCTTTTCCTAGACCCGTGTTTCTAAAGTGCTTCTAAACAAGCAGCTCAGACGGGATAACTCTCCGGCGAACGCAACTCCGCGAACTGCTCGATGCTGCCGATCCGCACCGTCACCGGATTCAGGCTGGCCTGCGGCGACATCGAGCGCCAGGCGAACTGCCATTCCTTCTCGATGGCCTCGGCCGGGGACTTGCTGAAGGCCAGGCCCAGGCGCGAGCGCACGCCGTATTCGACCGGGCCGTCGATGCCGGCCCAGTTGGGCAGCGTGCGCTGGACCGCGCGGTGCAGGCGCTCGCCGAATTCCTCGGTGTTGTGGATCACCAGGCAGGCGTCGGCCGGGCCGAGTATATCGAACAACTGCTTGTCCCAGACCTGGGAAAAGGACAGGGTCAGGAAACCGTTCGCCGGCAGCAGGCGGAACTGGCCGGCGCTGAGCGCCTGCTCCAGCTCGGTGCGCATGCCGTAGCGATGCAGGGTGGGGGGACGTTGGTAGTCGTGCATGAATGAAGCTTTCTATCGTGGAGGCTGCGGCGCGGTGTCGTGCAGGTGCATGCGCATGTAGCGGAAGGACAGGAACACCTCGCGCAGCAGGAAAATGAAACTGGCGATCAGGGCCACCATCGCCAGCACGAACATGCCGGCGATGTAGCGGTCGAGCGGCAGGTTGGCCGTATCGTCCAGGAACAGGAAAGAGATGATCACGCAGATCAGCAATCCGCAGGCGGTGCTGGCGGTCAGCGCGTAGTTGATCAGTTTCCAGCGCGCATACAGCACATCGAGCTCTTCATGGCACTCGGCACTGGGCGCCTTGCGCAGCTCCTCCTTGAGCACGCGGGCGCGGTCGATGATGCGCGCCAGGCGGTTCATCAGCACGGTCAGCTTGGTGGCCACGCCGGTGAGCAGGAACACGGGCGCGATGGCAAGCTGGATGACGTGGCCGATGTCTTGGGTCTGGATATTCATTCGTCGCAGGCCTCAGGATCCATCGCGTTCGAAGCGGCCGTGGCGCTTGAACTGCTCGGTGGCGGCGACCAGGGCGCGCGCGATGCCGTGCTCCAGCGCGCCGTGGCCGGCGTCCGCGATCATGCGTAGGCGCGAGCCGGGCCATGCCTGGTGCAGGCGGTAGGCCGACAGCGGCGGGCAGATCACGTCGTAGCGGCCCTGCACGATCACGGCCGGCAGGTGGGCGATCCGGCCAAGGTCGCGGATCAGCTGGTCGTCCTCCAGGAAGGCGCCGTTCGCCATGTAGTGCGATTCGAGGCGGCCGACGCCGAGGTCGAGGGTGTCGGACGAGGTCTCTTCTTCCTGCGGCAGCAGGAACACGCGGCGGCCCTCGAAACGGCTCCAGGCGCGCGCGGCCGGCCAGTACTGCTGGGGATCGTCGCACAGCAGGCGGCGGGTATAGGCCTTCAGCAGGTCGCCGCGTTCCTCGACCGGGATCGGGGCGACGAATTCGTCGTACAGCTCGGGATAGAACCACTGCACGCCGTACAGGAAGAACTCGATCTCGGCCGGCGTGCACAGGAAGATACCGCGCAGCACGAAGCCGAGGCAGCGCTCGGGGTGCGCCTGTCCGTAGGCCAGCGCCAGGGTCGAGCCCCAGGAGCCGCCGAACACCAGCCAGCGCTCGATGCCGAACAGTTCGCGCAGGCGTTCGATGTCCTCGATCAGCAGCTGGGTCGTGTTGTTGCGCCATTCGCCCAGCGGGGTCGACTTGCCGGCGCCGCGCTGGTCGAACAGGATCACGCGGTAGGCGGACGGGTCGAAGAAGCGCCGGTGCTGCGGCGACAGGCCGGCGCCGGGACCGCCGTGCAGGAAGATCACCGGGATCCCGTTCGGGTTGCCCACCTCCTCCCAGTAGATCGTATGGAGGTCGTCGACGGCCAGCATGCCGTGGCGGTTGGGCAGGATGGGCGGGAACAGCGACGGCGGAATGGCGGGCATGGGCATCTGGATTTATGAAGCGACAACCGATTGTAGCGCACCGCCCGGCCGTATCAACGGTCAGAAGAAGGTGTTCAGGGCCCCGCGCACCGCGTAATCGTCGTCCACGGCCAGCAGCAGCGGCCAGCGGTCGAAGGTCGTGCACGGATGCGAGATCCCGCAGCCGACCAGGTCGCCCACCGTCAGCGCCTCCCTGATCGGGTCGTTCTCCGGCAGGCGCAGGTAGGCGTGCTGGTCGTTCATCTTGACGATCTCGCAGCCGGCCGGCAGCCCGCGCGGCGTGCCCGGTCCAGGCCGATGGGTCCACAAGGGCACCGGCAGGCCGGCGTCGTGCGAGGCGTCGCGCTTGCCCATGGTGAGGATGGCCAGGCCGGGCTCGGGACGCGACTGCACCACGCTCCAGATCTCCAGCGCCGGCCGCAGCCCCTCGCCGGGCGCCACGCCTTCGCGCCGGTCGAGCTTTTGCAGCTGGACCTGGTACATGCCGTGGTCGCTGGTCAGGTAACAGCCGCTGCGCAGCACCGGCCGCAGGGGCCGCGACAGGCCGTGCAAGCCCTGGAAGCCGCGCGCGACCAGGTCGAAGAAGCCGGATCCGCCGGCCGTGACCAGGATTTCCGGGGCGCCGAACAGGCCTTCGTCGTCGGCTTCCAGCACCAGCGCACAGAGCTTGCCGACGAAGGCCTCAACTGCTTCCGGCTCGTCCAGCAAGCCTTCATAGCCTTCGAAGCCGGCCAGCAGCAGGCCCGGCGCATGTTCGATGGCGCGCGCCACCGTCATCGCCTCGTCCAGCGTGCGGCAGCCGGCACGTTTGCCGGACAGGCCGAGTTCGACCAGCACCGGCAGCGGCCGCGCCAGCGGATGGGCATCGACTTCTTCGGCCAGCCGCGCCACCCCGGCCAGCGAATCGGCCAGCACGAAGCATTCGAAGTCCGGATCGCCATGCATGAGCTGGAGTACGGCGCGCACGTCGCTGCGCGCCACCAGCTGGTTCGCCACCAGCACGCGCCGCACGCCGAAACGGTAAGCCACCTGCACCTGCACGGCATTGGCGAGCGTGATGCCCCAGGCGCCGTTGGCCAGCTGGGCGCCGAACAGCTGCGGGCTCATGGTGGTCTTGCCGTGCGGCGCCAGCTGCACCTTGTAGCGCTCGCAGAAGGCGCGCATCCAGTCCAGGTTGTGCCGAAGCGCCGAGGTCTTCAGCACCGCGACCGGGAAGCTGGTGTCGCCGTGCAGCACATTCCACCCCTGCGTTCGAATCGCGCCCTGGCGCAGCGGCGCCGTGATCGGCAAGCCTTTCACGCCGGGTTGCAGGATCTGTTCTTCAAGACTGGACAGCGCAAGGCCGCCGTGGGGCAAGGCATTCATGGATTCCTCTGAGCTTTCAATTCATCGTCCAGGTCGCGCAGCAGCAGGCCGGCGCTCGGCATGACGTCGCGCGCGCCCGGCGTATAGAAGACGCCGGTGGCGATGCCGTCCTGCTCGAGCTGGGGCAGCAGCTCGTCGACCAGTTCGTCCAGCGAGAAGGACTGCGGTTCGTAGCCGGTCCATTCGTAATCGGCGCATATTGTCGCAAATTCGCGGTCCGGCCACAGCGGAAACACCAGGTTGCCGTCTTCCTTCTTCGCCAGCGCCCAGCCGTTGCGGTACAGGCTCCATACGGTGCCGGTCTGCGCTACGCGCCTGATGAAGTATTCGTAACGCTGCGGACCGGACAGCATCACCGTTTCCTGCACCTGCCTGGTATCGATTGCCATGCTTGCCGCCTCTCGTGTGGTCGATGGGTCGAGGATACGATAGCGGGCGCCGGCATGGCGCCCGGTCCCGCAGTTTCTCAGTCCTCTTCCAGCAGCTGCTGCAGGCGGCGCGGATAGTGGTTCAGGAAATCGCGCGTGACCGCGTAGTGCTCGGTGTCTTCGTAGTCGACGTGGCTGATGCCGCACTCGTCGAACAGCAGGATCCTGGCGCGCGGATAGGCCAGCAGGATGGGTGAATGGGTGGCGATGAGGAACTGGGCGCCCTGCTTCACCAGCTTGTCGATGACGGCCAGCGCGGCCAGCTGGCGGTTCGGCGACAGCGCGGCTTCCGGTTCGTCCAGCAGGTAGAGGCCGTCGCCGCTGAAACCCTGCAGCACGCGCATGAAGGCTTCGCCGTGGGAATTCAGGTGCAGCGACGGCTCGCCGTTCGGGGAAGGACCGAGGCTGTCCAGGTAAGTAAACACATTGAACAGGCTTTCGGCGCGCAGGAAATAGGAAAAACGCGGCTGCCGGAAGCCCTTGGCGATGCGCAGGTGGCGGTGCAGCGGCGACACCGCCTGCTGCTCGCGGTGCACGTTGCGCGTGCCGCCCTCGGCCGGCAAGCCCAGTCCCACCGCGATCGCTTCCAGCACGGTCGACTTGCCGGCGCCGTTCTCGCCGACGAAGAAGGTGACGTCGGGATGCGGCTCCAGTACGCCGAGTTCGCGCACGGCGGGAATCGAGAAGGGATAGCGCTCGGGATCGATCTCGACGGCGGGATCGATGCTCACCGAACGCAGATAGGGCTTGGCGGCAATAGACATGTTGGCCTTCCGGTAACGTGGATAACAAAACACCGCCCGCAGGCGGTGTTTTACACGCGACGAGGCGCAGCTTACTGCATGTGCTGGCCGCCGTTGATGGCGATGTTGGCGCCGGTCACGAAGGCGGCATCGTCCGAGGCCAGGAAGGCGACCAGGCCGGCCACTTCTTCCGGCTTGCCCAGGCGGCCCATCGGGATCTGCGGCAGGATCTTCGATTCCAGCACCTCGGACGGGATGTCCATCACCATCTTGGTGCCGATATAGCCCGGCGAGATGGTGTTCACGGTCACGCCTTTTCTCGCCACTTCCAGCGCCAGGGCCTTGGTGAAGCCATGGATGCCGGCCTTGGCCGCCGAGTAGTTGGTCTGCCCGAACGCGCCTTTTGAGCCATTGACGGACGAGATGTTAATGATCCGGCCCCAGCCGCGCTCGACCATGCCGTCGGCCACCGGCTTGGTCATGTTGAACACGGAATCCAGGTTGGTCTTGATCACCGCATCCCAGTTGACCTTGTCCATCTTCTTGAAGGTCATGTCGCGGGTAATGCCGGCATTGTTGACCAGCACATCGACCGGACCGATTTCCTGGCCCACCTTGTTCACGCAGGCCTGGGCCGAATCGTAGTCGGCCACGTCGCATTCATAGGCCTTGAAGTTGTGGCCCTGTTCGCGCATGGCTGCAAGCCAGCCTTCGGCTTTCTTGCTGCCGGGGGAGTACGTGGTCACGACCGTATAACCGAGTGCGGCCAGTTTGATGCAGATTGCTTCGCCCAAGCCACCCATGCCGCCGGTCACTAATGCCACTCTAGCCATTGTTTTCTCCTAGTTTTACGAACCTGTCGGAACCGCTTGTTATTCCCTGCTTTGCCGCCCTGCTCAGCGCTCGACCGCCAGCGCCACGCCCATGCCGCCACCGATGCACAGGCTGGCCAGCCCTTTCTTGGCATCGCGGCGTACCATTTCGTGCAACAGGGTCACCAGCACGCGGGCGCCCGAGGCGCCGATCGGGTGGCCCAGCGCGATCGCGCCGCCGTTGACGTTGATCTTCGAGGTATCCCAGCCCATCTGCTTGTTGACGGCGACGGCCTGGGCGGCGAAGGCTTCGTTGATCTCCATCAGGTCGACGTCTTCGTGGGTCCAGCCGGCCTTTTCCAGGCAGGCGCGCGCGGCAGGCACCGGGCCCATGCCCATGATGGTCGGGTCCAGGCCCGACAGCGAGTAGGCCTTGATGCGGGCGATCGGGGTCAGGCCCAGCTCTTTCGCCTTGGAGGCCGACATCAGGATCACGGCGGCGGCGCCGTCGTTCAGGCCGGAGGCATTGCCGGCGGTGACGGAACCTTCCTTGTTGAAGGCCGGGCGCAGGCTGGCCAGGCCTTCCAGGGTGGCGCCATGCTTCGGATACTCGTCGGTATCGAAGACCGTGCTGCCCTTCTTGGAAGCGATCTCGACCGGGATGATCTCGTCCTTGAACTTGCCGGCCTTCATGGCGGCTTCGGCCTTGTTCTGCGACTGCAGCGCGAATTCGTCCTGCTCGGCGCGCGAGATCTCGAATTTACGGGCGACGTTCTCGGCGGTCACGCCCATGTGGTACTGGTTGTAGGCGTCCCACAGGCCGTCGACGATCATGGTGTCGGTCATCTTGACGTCGCCCATGCGGAAGCCTTCGCGCGAACCGTTCAGCACGTGCGGCGAGGCGCTCATGTTTTCCTGGCCGCCGGCGATGACGATCTCGGCGTCGCCGCACTTGATGGCCTGGGCCGCCAGGTGGACCGCGCGCAAGCCGCTGCCGCAGACCACGTTCAGGGTCGAGGCCGGGACGCTGTCCGGCAGGCCGGCCTTGATGGTGGCCTGGCGCGCCGGGTTCTGGCCGACGCCGGCGGTCAGAACCTGACCCATGATGACTTCGCTGACCGAGGCCGGATCGATCCCGGTCCTGGCCATCAACTGCTTGATCACCTGCGCGCCCAGTTCGGTGGCAGGGATCTTCGAGAGAGTACCGCCGAATTTACCGATGGCGGTGCGGCCTGCGGCCACGATGACGACGTCTTCCATAACTTGCTCCCTTGAGTGGACGTTTAGCTGAAAGCCAACAATTTTAGATTTCTACCTAATAGCGAGTTTAAGCAAAATCAATCTTATCAGTTTATTTATGACGAAGAGATGACGTCTCACTGAATTGTGGTATTGCAGAGCATCTTTTATTGTTCAGTTTTTTATCTATGGAAATACCTATTGCTGCTAATAACGATCCATCCTAAACCCTTTACCTTTCAAGGAAATTTCACAGTAGAATGCTCGGGCTAGTGCCAACCAGAACGATTTATGTCCAAGAGCCCGAGTTCCCTGCCTATCGAAATAAAGATTTCCACAGTCGTGGCCATTTCGACCATTCTGCATTCGGCCGATCCGATCGCGATCGATGCCGCACTCAAGCAGATGACCGGTGGGGTGTCGGACTTTTTCGAAGATGAATTTGCCGTCATCGACGTCGCCGGCATCGCCGACGATGCCGCCCAGGTCGACTGGCCGGCGCTGGTGGCGCTGCTGAAGCATTACCGCCTGAACGCGGTCGCGGTACGCGGCGCGCCGGCCGCGCTGCACGAAGCGATCCGCAGCCACGGCCTGTTCCTGGACGACGGTTCCAGCGGTCTCAAGGCAAGCGAGGCGCGCGCCCCCGCCGCACCCGAGGAAAGCCCGGCCGCGCCGGCGCCCGCCGCGCCGGCCCCAGCGCCGGCCCCGGCGGCGCCGGTCCAGGCCATGGTCGTCGACACCCCGGTGCGCGCCGGCCAGCGCATCTATGCGCGCGGTACCGACCTGATCGTCACCGCGGTCGTGAACAACGGCGCCGAAATCATCGCCGACGGCAGCATCCACGTGTATGCGCCGCTGCACGGCCGCGCCCTGGCCGGCGCCTCGGGCAATGCCGATGCGCGCATCTTCGGCCTGTCGATGCAGCCGGAACTGGTGTCGATCGCCGGCGTTTACCGCACTTTCGACGAAGGTTTTCCAAGCGAACTGTCGCGCCAGCCGGCACAAATCCGTTTGGTTGGCGACCGGATCGATATATCATCGCTGGGCTCGGCGACTCGCGCCTGAGCTTCCAGCACTGACCAGATACTGAATAGGACTGATATTTTTCATGGCAAGAATTATCGTTGTAACGTCCGGTAAGGGCGGCGTGGGCAAGACCACTTCGAGCGCGAGCTTTGCGACCGGCCTGGCGCTGCGCGGCCACAAGACCGCCGTCATCGACTTCGACGTCGGCCTGCGTAACCTCGACCTGATCATGGGCTGCGAACGCCGCGTGGTGTACGACCTGATCAACGTCGTGAACAAGGAAGCGACGCTGACCCAGGCGCTGATCAAGGACAAGCACTGCGAAAACCTGTTCATCCTGCCGGCGTCCCAGACCCGCGACAAGGACGCCCTGACCGAAGACGGCGTCGAGCGCGTGCTGAACGACCTGGTCAAGATGGACTTCGAATTCATCGTCTGCGACTCGCCGGCCGGCATCGAGCACGGCGCGCTGATGGCCCTGACCTTCGCCGACGAAGCGGTCATCGTCACCAATCCGGAAGTGTCGTCGGTGCGCGACTCCGACCGCATCCTCGGCATCCTGCAGGCCAAGTCGCGCCGCGCCCAGAGCGGCGGCGAACCGGTCAAGGAACACCTCTTGATCACCCGCTATTCGCCGCGCCGCGTGGAAAACGATGAAATGCTGTCCTACGAGGACGTACAGGAGATCCTGCGCATCCCGATGATCGGCATCATTCCGGAATCGGAAGCGGTGCTGCATGCCTCGAACCAGGGCAACCCGGCCATCCATTTCAAGGAAACCGACGTGGCCCAGGCCTACCAGGACGTGGTCGGACGCTTCCTCGGCGAGGAAATCCCGCTGCGCTTCACCAACTACGACAAGCCGGGCTTCCTGCAGCGTCTGTTTGGAGCAAAGTGATATGCCTCTGCTTTCATTCCTGTTTCCCCAGAAGCAGAAAAGTGCCGGCGCGGCCAAGGAAAGGCTGCAGATCATCATCGCCCGCGAGCGCGGCGGCCGCGGCGGCCCGGACTTCCTGCCGGCCCTGCACCGCGAACTGATCGAAGTGATCTCGAAGTACACCAAGGTCAACGCGGACGACATCAAGATCTCGCTGGACCGCCAGGGCAACCTCGAAGTCCTCGACGTCAACGTCGTCCTGCCGGACGCCTGAGCATCCCGGCAAGGGGCGGCCGCGGGGTTCAGCCCTGGGCCGGCTGCTCCTGGTCCAATACGGCTTTCCCCACCTCCTGCGCCACCCTGGCGCAGGCTTCCACGTGCTGGTAACCCATCTGCCGGAACAGCGCGAAGCCGATCGCCGCGGAGGCCAGCTGCCCCGCCAGCGRCACGATCCTGGCGGCCGACTTGGCCGCCAGCTTGGCACCCGACTTCCGTAACAGCTTCAGCACCAGCTCCCTGGTGACGATCTTGCCCACCAGCGTGCCGCCCAGCGCCGCCATCGCCTGGTAGGCCGCGACCCGCATGTGCGGCTGCAGCGCCTCGATCTGCTGCGGCGTCAGGCCGAAGTCCTTGTTGATGTCCTCGACCATGGACGCGAAGCTGGCCAGGTCCGACACCATGTCCACGCCCGGGATCGGCACCGCCGAGATGCCGGCGGAGATCGCCGCGCGCTTGCGCACCAGGGCCCGGCAGCGCTCGCGCACGCGCCCAAGGTCGTCGCCGCTCAGCGGCAGCAAGCTTACCGCGCTGCTGCTTTGTGAATTTTTCGTGAAGATCTTTTTGAACATCGCGTTCCCCGGTTTGCTTTCGTAAGCACAGTGTAGCCGCCTGCGCCTTGGCCCACTGTTACGGCCGTGACGTTATTCCCCAACGAAAATGTAAATTTATCTGAAGCATGTGTAGATTTAGTTTTAAAAAGTCTGTTATATTCGGAAATAAGTTGTAGGAGTGTTCCTACAGTAATATTGCACATAGTCCCACCCCCGCCGAGACCGCTTCATCATGAGAATTGCAGTACTGGATAACGATACTTCCCAGGCGGAACTGATCTGCCAGGTCCTCACAGGTGCTGGACATCAATGCCAGCCCTTCGATAGCGGCAAGGAGTTGCTGGGGCAGCTGCGCAAGGACAGCACCGACCTGCTGATCCTCGACTGGCAGGTGAACGACGTACCGGGCGCGGAACTGCTGCGCCGCGCCAAGGAAAAAATGGCGCCGAACACCCCGACCATGTTCCTGGCCGGCAGCGCTTCCGAAGACGACATCGTGTCCGGCGTCACCGCCGGCGCCGACGACTACCTGGTCAAGCCGCTGCGCCGCGGCGAGCTGGTGGCGCGGGTGCAGGCCCTGCTGCGCCGTGCGTATCCGTCGCAGAACGGCGCCGAACAGCTGCAGTTCGGCCCCTATACCTTCGAAACCCGTCCGGGCCGCCTGACCATGGGCGGCGAACAGATCGACGTCACGCACAAGGAATTCAACCTGGCGCTGCTGTTCTTCCGCAACCTCGGCCGTCCGCTGTCGCGCGCCTACATCCACGAGTCGATCTGGGTGCGCGAAACCGCCGTGCCTTCGCGCACCATGGACACCCACGTTTCGCGTGTACGCAACAAGCTGCGCCTGCGTCCGGAGAACGGTTTCCGCCTGGTGCCGGTGTACAGCTACGGCTATCGGCTGGAGAAATTGGGCGCCTGAAGCACTGCCGTGAAACCCTGACGCCATCGGGGTATAATGAGCGCGCTGCCCATTTTTTGACCACCCATGCAACTGCTCGCCGTCGGCCTGAATCACACCACCGCACCGGTCTCGCTGCGCGAGCAACTGGCGTTGGCGCCCGAGCATCTGGGCGATGCGGTGTCGGCGGCGCGCAACTGGTTTGCCCGTCTGGATCCGCAACCGAGCAGCCACGGCGAACACGAAGCGGCCCTGCTCTCGACCTGCAACCGCACCGAGATGTATGCCGCCAGCGCTGCGCCGGAGCCGCTCGACGCCTCCGCCCATTTCCTGGCCGACTACCACCGCCTGAATTTTTCCGAACTGCGTCCGCACCTGTACATGCTGCCCCAGCATGACGCCGTGCGCCACGCCTTCCGCGTCGCTTCCGGCCTGGATTCGATGGTGCTGGGAGAGGCCCAGATCCTGGGCCAGATGAAGGACGCGGTGCGCGTCGCCGACGAAGCCGGCGGCCTGGGCACCTATCTGCACCAGCTGTTCCAGCGCAGCTTCGCGGTGGCCAAGGAAGTGCGCAGCACCACCGAGATCGGCGCCCACAGCGTGTCGATGGCCGCCGCCGCGGTGCGCCTGTCGGAACGCATTTTCGATTCGGTCAGCAGCCAGAACGTGCTGTTCATCGGCGCCGGCGAGATGATCGAGCTGTGCGCCACCCACTTCGCGGCCCACAACCCGAAATCGATCACGATCGCCAACCGCACCCTGGAGCGCGGCGAAAGCCTGGCATCCCGCTTTTCCGGCCGCGCGATCCGCCTGGCCGACCTGCCCGAACTGCTGCCGCAATTCGACATCGTGATCTCCTCGACGGCCTCGACCCTGCCGCTGATCGGCAAGGGCCTGGTGGAACGCGCGATCAAGGCGCGCCGCCACCGTCCGATGTTCATGGTCGACCTGGCGGTCCCGCGCGACATCGAGCCCGAAGTCGGCAAGCTCGACGACGTGTTCCTGTACACCGTCGACGACCTCGCCGACGTGGTGCGCACCGGCGTCGAACACCGCCAGGCGGCGGTGGCCCAGGCCGAAGCCATCATCGAGACCCGCGTGCAATCCTTCATGCACTGGATCGGCGACCGCGCCGTGGTGCCGGTGATCCGCGACCTGCACGAATCCAGCGAAAGCCTGCGCCTGGCCGAACTCGAACGCGCCCGCAAGCTGCTGGCCAAGGGCGAGGACATCGACGCCGTGCTGGACGCGCTGTCGAAGGGCCTCACCGCCAAATTCCTGCACGGCCCGCAACAGGCCCTGCACCGTGCCCAGGGCGACGAACGCGCGCGCCTGGCCGCCCTGCTGCCCCAGCTGTTCCGCGGCCGCCGTTAGCGGCCCGCTTCCCTCCGGGCACGGCTTTTTTCCGGCCGTGTTCGTGTATGCTGCCGCCCTCCGGCATCTCCCTCATCCCTATCTGGTTAAAACGTTATGAAACCATCCATGCTGTTCAAGCTGGACCAACTGGCCAACCGCCTTGTCGAACTGGACGAACTGCTGGCGCTTGAGGCCGCCACCGCGAACATGGACAGCTTCCGCAAGATGAGCCGCGAGCACGCCGAACTCGGCCCGCTGGTAGCCGTCTACCACCAGTACCAGACGGCCCAGGGCGACATCGTCGCGGCCCAGGAGATGCTGGCGGATCCGGACATGAAAGAGTTCGCCCAGGACGAGATCGAGGCCGCCAGGAATCGCCTGGCCGAGCTGGACCTGGAACTGCAGAAGATGCTGCTGCCGAAGGACGAGAACGACGAGCGCAACATCTTCCTCGAGATCCGCGCCGGCACCGGCGGCGACGAGTCGGCGCTGTTCGCCGGCGACCTGCTGCGCATGTACACCCGCTACGCCGAACGCAAGCGCTGGCAGGTCGAGGTGGTGTCGGAATCGCCGTCGGACCTGGGCGGCTACCGTGAAGTCATCGTGCGCATCATCGGCAACGGCGTGTATTCGAAGCTGAAATTCGAGTCCGGCGGCCACCGCGTGCAGCGCGTGCCGGCCACCGAGACCCAGGGCCGCATCCACACCTCGGCCTGCACCGTCGCCGTGATGCCGGAGGCGGACGAGGTCGAGGACGTGCAGATCAACCCGGCCGACCTGCGCATCGACACCTACCGCGCCTCGGGCGCCGGCGGCCAGCACATCAACAAGACCGACTCCGCGGTGCGCCTCACCCACCTGCCGACCGGGATCGTGGTCGAGTGCCAGGACGACCGCAGCCAGCACAAGAACAAGGCACAGGCGATGAAGGTGCTGGCGGCGCGCATCAAGGACGTGCAGCTGCGCGAGCAGCAGAGCAAGGAAGCGGCAACCCGTAAAAGCCTGATCGGCTCGGGCGACCGCAGCGAACGCATCCGCACCTACAACTTCCCGCAAGGCCGCCTGACCGACCACCGCATCAACCTGACCCTGTACAAGCTGGACATGATCATGGACGGCGACCTGACGGAACTCGTCGGCGCCCTGCAAGCCGAACACCAGGCCGAACTGCTGGCCGCCCTCGGCGATTGATGCCTTAATTCGGGGTCAGAGCACTTTTTTGGGCAATTTCTCAAAAAAGTGCTCTGACCCCGAATTTTGACCCCGAATTTTGGTTCAGGCCCGATTAAGTCGGTTCATGCGAAAATCGCAAGATTCGTCATCACAGGAAGACCCTATGCCCACGTCCCGCAACGCCCTGCTCCTGATCGCCGCCGTCAGTATCGCGCTGGTCGGCGCCGCCCTTTATCTTCAGCACGCGAAGGACATGCTGCCCTGCCCGCTGTGCGTGATCCAGCGCTACCTGTTCCTGGGCATCGCGGTCTTCAGCCTGATCGGCGCCTTCGCCAACAAGATCAAGGCCCTGGGTACGTTGGCCCTGCTGTGCGCGCTGGGCGGCCTGGGCGTGGTGGGCAAGCACCTGTACGTGCTGGCGCACCCCGGCTTCTCCTGCGGGATCGACCCGATGGAGACGGTGCTGAACAAGATTCCGACCGCCACCCTGCTGCCCTGGCTGTTCCGCGCCGACGGCCTGTGCGAAGCGGCCCAGGACACGGTGCTGGGCCTGAACGTGCCTCAGTGGTCGGCCGTCTGGTTCGCGATCCTGACCCTGGCGCTGGTCTGGGTGCTGGTGCGCCGCGCACGCTGATGCTCATCGCAGCATGATTATCCAGCCCGGCACCCCCATCGGCGCCCTGCAGGCCGCGCTGCCGCTCGATCCGCTGGAAAACCGCATCCTGCTGTGCCACGCGACCGGCTTGAGCCGCGTGCAGCTGATCACCCGCGGCGACCAGCCCCTCGGCGAAGACGAGGCCGCGCGCCTGCAGGAGTTGCTGCGGCGCCGCCTGGCCGGCGAGCCGATCGCCTACATCGTCGGCAAGCGCGAATTCTTCGGCCTCGACTTCGAGGTCAGCGAGGCGGTGCTGATCCCGCGGCCGGACACGGAACTGATCGTGGAACTCGCCATCGAGCGCCTGCCGCAGCGGGGACGCCTGCTCGACATGGGCACCGGCAGCGGCGCGATCGCCGTCTCCGTCGCCCACGCCCGTCCGGATGCCGCGGTGACCGCGCTGGACGTCAGCGAAGCGGCGCTGGCCGTGGCGCGCCGCAATGCGGCAAATAATGCGGTAAATAAGCGGACCGGCGTGCGCTTCCTGCACAGCGACTGGTTCGGCGCCCTCGATGCCGGCGAAAGCTTCGAGCTGATCGCCTCGAATCCGCCGTATATCGCGGCCGGCGACGAACACCTGTCCCAGGGCGACCTGCGCTTCGAACCCGCCGGCGCCCTGACCGACCACGCGGACGGCCTGTCGGCCCTGCGCACCATCATCGAGGGCAGCCCGGCCCACCTGGTTGCGGGCGGCTGGCTGCTGATGGAACACGGCTACGACCAGGCGGCGAGCGTGCGCGCCCTGCTGGACGCCGGCGGCTACCGCGAGGTGCAGAGCTGGCGCGACCTGGCCGGCATCGAGCGCGTCACCGGCGGCCGGCGGCCCGGCTGAGCCCCCGAACCCAGCCCGGCGCGGCCCGCCGGCCCCGTTTGTTACAATGGCCGGCCCACTTCCCGGAGCTTGCGATGCCTCGACTGCCCGCGCCCCGGCTGTTCGCGGCCCGGCTGACCTTTCCCCTGTTCGCTGCAACCCTGCTGGCCGCCACGGTCCTGCTGGCGCCGCCGCGCGCGCTGGCGGCCGACAATCCCAAGGAGCAGACGCCCAAGGAACAGGCGCGCGCCCTGTTCGAGCGCGACTGGCAATGGCGGCTGAAGAACCAGCCGGAATTCGCCACCTCGGTCGGCGACCACCGCTATGACGCCCAGCTGAGCGATACCTCGCTGGCCGGCAACGCCAAGGTGCTGGCGCACGAGCTGCGCATGCTGGAGCTGGCGCGCCAGCTCGACCGCGGCCAGCTGAACGGCCAGGACCTGCTGTCGCTCGACCTGTTCGCCGCCGACCAGGAAAGGCGGCTGGCCCGGGCCGGCTTCGTCACCTTCGACCCGCAGCCGATCACGACACGCGACGGCATCCACATCCGCCTGCCGCAACTGGCCGCGCAGATGCCGTTCGTGAGCGAAGACGACTACCGCAACTACATCGCGCGCCTGAACGCCGTGCCGCGCCACATCGAAGGCATCATCGAACAGATGCGCGAAGGGATGCGCACCGGCTGGACCGCGCCGAAAGTCGTGATGGCCGGCCTGCCGGCCCAGCTGCGCGCGCTGCGCGAACACCTGGGCGACGGCGCCCTGTCCGAACCCTTCCGCCGCCTGCCGGCCACCATCCCCCAGGAAGCGCGCGAAAAACTGGCGCTCGACGGCCAGGCCGCCGTCGCCGCCCTGGCGCCCAGCCTGCAGCAGCTCGAGGACTTCGTGCGCAACGTCTACCTGCCGGCCGCGCGGGCGACGATTTCCGCCTCCAGCCTGCCCGGCGGCGCGGCCTGGTACGTCTTCCTGGTCAAGAGCGCCACCACCACCGACCTGACCCCGGCCGAGATCCACGCGCTGGGCGTGAAGGAAGTGGCGCGCATCCGCACCGAGATCGCGGCGCTGGTGCCGCGCACCGGCTTTCGTGGCAACCTGAACCAGTTCATCGCTTTCGCGCGCAACGATCCGCGCCTGTTCTTCAGCGACACCGATGCGCTGCTGAACCGCTACCGGCGCACCATCGCGCGCGCCTACAGCCGCATGCCGCAGCTGTTCAATGCGATCCCGTCCGACGAACTGGCGGTCAAGCCGGTGCAGGCGCTGGGCGCCGAGACCCAGGGCGCGGCCTATTACGAAGCCGGCAGCCCGGACCGGATGGCGGCGCTGGTGGTGAACACTTCGCGCCTGAACACGCGGCCGATGTGGGAGATCGAGACCCTCACCCTGCACGAAGCCGTACCCGGCCACCACCTGCAGGTGGCGCGCGCCCAGAACAACAGCGAGCTGCCGGCCTTCAGGCGCTACGGCTGGTATGGGGGCTATGGCGAAGGCTGGGCGCAGTACGCGGAAAGCCTGGGACCGGAACTGGGCCTGCTGCGCGATCCTTTCTCGCGCTTCGGCTACCTGGCCGACGAGCTGCTACGCGCCGCCCGCCTGGTGGCCGATACCGGCATCCACGCGATGGGCTGGAGCCGCCAGCAGGCGCTCGACTACCTGAACGCCAACACCGCCAATCCGCCCTCGGACAACGAAGTCGAGGTCGACCGCTACATCGCCCATCCGGGCGAAGCGCTGGGCTACAAGCTCGGCCAGCTGCGCATCGCCTCGCTGCGGCTGGAGGCCCAGACCGCGCTCGGCGAGCGCTTCGACCTGCGTGCCTTCCACGACGCGGTGCTGGAAAACGGCGCCCTGCCGCTGGGCGTGCTGGAGCGCCAGCTCAGGCGCTGGATCGCCGCCCAGCGCCCGGCGCCGCAGCAAGCCGCGCCGGCGCCGGCCGCGCCGGGAGCACCCTCGGCCGCACCC